>CAKMYR010000031.1 GCA_929200175.1 uncultured Gammaproteobacteria bacterium | reverse complement strand
TTAGTTGGGATTTTAATATACATAGCATTTCGTTTTGAATATCGTTTTGGTATAGGCTCGATAATTGCGCTTGTTCATGATGTAGTTATTACTTTAGGAGTATTATCAATTTTGCGAATTGAATTTGATTCAACAGTTTTGGCTGCTATTTTAGCGGTAATAGGATATTCTCTTAATGATACTATTGTAGTATTTGATAGGATACGAGAGAATTTTCTTTCAACTAGACAAGTTGAAACTAGCAAAATTATTAATAATGCTCTTAATAAAACTCTGTCTAGAACTATTGTTACATCTATTACTACTTTATTGGTTTTATTGGCATTATTCTTTTTAGGTGGCGCAATTATTAATGGCTTTGCTGCAACATTAATAATAGGAGTTTTAATAGGAACTTACTCTTCTATTTATGTTGCAAGCTCTAGTGTTTTATTATTAGGTATTACAAAAGAGCATTTACTGCCTTCTGAAAAAGAGAAAAAAGAAATTGATAATAGACCTTGATTATTGGTTATATTCTTCAAATATTAAACAAGCATTAGTGCCTCCAAAACCAAAACTGTTAGACATAACTCTGTTTAATTTTTTATCTATATTTTTTCTAACAATAGGCACTTTTTCGGCTATTTTTTCTAGATTTTCAATATTAGCAGATTCGGTTATAAAATTATTTTTTAGCATTAATATTGAATAAATTGCTTCATTAATTCCAGCTGCACCAAGAGCATGGCCAGAAATAGATTTAGTAGATGATATGTAAGGAATTTGATTGCCAAATACTTTTTGAATTGCTTCAATTTCTTTAATATCACCAATAGGCGTAGAGGTTCCATGGGCGTTAATATAATCAATTTTTCCATTAACATTTGATATTGCGATTTCCATACAGTTTTTAGCTCCATCTCCACTAGGTGATACCATGTCAACACCATCTGAAGTGGCGCCATAACCAGTAAGTTCTGCAATTATATTCGCACCTCTTTTTTTTGCGTGGTCTAGGGATTCAAGAACTAAAGCTCCACCACCACCAGATATAACAAACCCATCTCTTTCAGTATCAAAAGCACGAGATGCTTTTTTTGGATTTGAATTATATTTAGAGGATAAAGCTCCCATAGCATCAAACAAAAAAGTTAAAGACCATTCTAATTCTTCACCACCTCCAGCAAACACTATATCTTGCTTATTCATTTGGATTTGCTCCATAGCATTACCAATGCAATGTGCGCTGGTTGAGCAAGCAGAGCTAATAGAATAGTTTACCCCTTTGATATTAAATAAAGTTGATAAACAAGCAGAGGTAGTAGAGCCCATAGTACGAGGTACACGATAAGGGCCTACCCTTCTAATACCTTTTTTTCTTAAAATATCAACAGATTCTACTATATTTTTATTAGAAGCTCCTCCTGAGCCAGTAATAATACCGGTGCGAGTATTAGAGATTTGTTTTTTGGTTAATTGTGATGATTCAATTGCTTCATTAAGAGCAACGGCGTTATAAATTGCAGCATCAGACATAAATCTTTTCATTTTTTTATCAATGAAATCTGTATTTATATCTGCTATTGAGCCATAAACTTGAGAGCGTAAACCTAATTTTGAATATTCTTCATTAAATTCAATGCCAGATTTACAACTTTTTAAAGATTTTAATACCTCATTGCAATTTGTTCCTAAACTAGAAACAATGCCCATTCCTGTTATAACAACCCTATTCATATTAATTATTTTTTCATATCAGCAAACAATCCTACTCTAAGATTAATTGCTTCATAAATAACAATATCATCAGCTAACATAATAGCATCTGCAATACCCATATATAATTTACGAGCTATTATGCGTGATAAATTTATTTTATACTTAACTTTTTTAACATCAGGAAATACTTGTCCGTTATATTTAACATTTCCTACTCCAATTGCACGACCTCTTCCAGTACCTCCTAACCAAGCTAGATAAAAACCAATTAATTGCCACATTGCATCTAAACCTAAACATCCAGGCATTACAGGATCATCTTTGAAATGGCATTTAAAAAACCATAATTCAGGTTTTATATCAAGTTCAGCAATAATAGAGCCTTTACCATATTCTCCGCCTTCTTTAGATATATGAGTAATACGGTCAAACATCAACATTGGCGGCTGTGGTAGTTTGGCATTACCTTCGCCAAATAGTTCGCCGTTTCCACATTTTATTAATTCTTCAAACGAAAATGAGCTATTCATTTTTAATAAAATTTTTTAAATTATACATATAAACCTTTTTTAAGACTTTTTATTAAGTCATTAACATCTTCTAATCCAACAGATATTCTAATAAGATCATCGCTAATATTTGCTTTTTCTTTTTCTTGTTTTGTTAGTCTAGAATGAGTAGTTGATGCTGGATGATTAATAGTAGTTTTGGCATCACCTAAATTTGCTGTTATAGAAATTATATCAACAGAATTGATAAAATTAAAAGCTGCTTTTTTACCGCCATCAATTGTAAACGAGATAATAGCGCCAAAATCACTTTGTTGTTTTTTCGCTATTTTATGATGATGATGAGAATTAAGACCTAAATAATAAACTTTTTTAACCTTATCTTGGGATTCTAGCCAATTAGCTATTTTCATAGCATTATTACAATGAGCTCTCATTCTTAAGCCAAGAGTTTCTAGTCCTTTTGAAATAACCCAAGCATTAAAAGGACTAAGGCAAGATCCTGTTGAGCGTATAAAACTATGAACTTTATCTATAGTATTATCATCACCTAATACAGCGCCAGCTATACAACGTCCTTGACCATCAATATACTTTGTAGCAGAATGAATTACAATATCAGCGCCTAAAGTAATTGGCTTGTGTAGAAAAGGAGTTAAAATAACATTATCAATTGCTAATAAAATATTGTGATTTTTTGATATTTTGCTTAGCTTAGCTACATCTACAACTGACGTCAATGGATTAGATGGATTTTCTAATAAAAATAATTTAGTATTTTTACGAACAGCACTTTGCCATCCAGATAAATCTGATAACTCTACATAATCTATATCTATATTAAATTTAGCAACAATAGTATTTAATAATACAATAGTTGTTCCAAACATTTCACGAGAAGCAACAATATGGTCACCTGATTTCACAATTGACATAATAGTAGCAAATATTGCGGCCATTCCGCTTGAAGTAGCGGCACATGCTTGAGATTTTTCAAGTGATGCTAATTTTTTTTCAAATGCAGTAACATTAGGATTTGTAAATCTTGAATAAATATTGCCAGAAATTTTTTTGGCAAAACATTTTTCAGCTTGTTCGGCAGAATCAAATACAAAACTAGAAGTTAGAAAAATTGCATCTGAATGCTCTCTTTCTTCTGTTCTTTTGTATCCTTCTCGAATAGCTAAGGTGTCAAAATTATTATCCATTTTTAATATTAAATTTTAATTTTTTTATAATTATATCTTACATAATTATTTTTTGCTGATATTAAAAAATTGTTTCTAATTTGCCAAAAATTATAACTGAATTAAAAAAATATGTAAATTTACAATATTAGTTGTAATTATTCAACACTATTGTATGTAAGCTCTGAGCTTGCATTAATATAACTATTTTCTTTAGCATCATCTGATCTTTTAGTCTCTATTTGCGCTAGATAATCTGCATCAATATCTTTAGTAACATATTCGCCATCGAAACAAGAGCAATCAAAATTATAGATAGCTTTATTGCCTTGTTGTGCTGATGAAATTAAATCATCTAAATTTTGATAAATTAGTTTGTCTGAGCCGATAGATTTGCATATATCGCCATTTTTATTTTTGTTAGCAATCAATTCTTTTGAACTTGCCATATCTATTCCATATACATTAGGATAGCGTACAGGTGGTGAAGCTGAAGCGAAGAAAACTTTATTAGCTCCAGCATTACGAGCCATTTGCACAATCTCTTTACTTGTAGTGCCACGTACAATAGAATCATCAACTAATAATACATTTTTGTTATTAAATTCAATACTAATTGCACTAAGTTTTTGGCGAACAGTTTCTTTGCGTTGTTTTTGTCCTGGCATGATAAAGGTACGAGCTATATAACGATTTTTTATAAAACCTTCACGATATTTAATTCCTAGTTCGTTTGCCAACTGTAAAGCACTAGTCCTTGAGGTTTCTGGAATAGGCATAACGACATCTATTTTTTCGTTTTTCCATTCTTTTTTAATTTTTTTAGCCAAGTATTCACCCATTCTTAGTCTTGTTTTATAGACAGATATATTATCAATTACTGAATCTGGACGAGCAAAATAAACAAATTCAAAAATACATGGAGAATATTTAGGATTATCACAACATTGACGACTAAAAATATTGCCTTTTTTATCAATTATGATAGCTTCTCCTGGCATAATATCACGAGTAATTTCATAACCTAAGGCGGTCAGAGCTACACTTTCTGATGCAAGCATATATTTAGTACCACCTTCAGTGGTTCTTTTACCTAAAATAAGAGGACGAATACCAAAAGGGTCGCGAAATCCAAACATGCCATAATCAGAAATTATTCCAACTGTTGCATAAGCTCCAGTTATGCGTTTGTTTAATCGATAAATTGCATCAAAAACATCCTTTTCATCTATTTGATATTTTTTAAATTTTGATAATTCACTGGCAAAGGTATTTAATAATATTTCTGAGTCTGAATCAGTATTAATATGTCGTAAATCTTGTTTAAATAATTCTTTTTTAATTTTTTTAGTATTAGTTATATTGCCATTATGGGCAAAGGCAATACCATAAGGAGAATTAACATATAATGGCTGAGCTTCTGCACAAGAATAACTACCAGATGTCGGATAGCGTACATGACCGATGCCCATACTTCCTAATAATTGAGTTATATGTCTAGTTCTAAAAACATTTCTAACTAGGCCATTACTTTTATGCATATAAAAATGACCTTTATTTGAAGTAACTATTCCAGCAGCGTCTTGTCCACGATGTTGTAGTATAGTAAGAGCATCGTAAATATAAACAGCAGTATTTTTTTTAGTAGTTGATAAAATACCAACAATTCCGCACATATATTATTTATCAATCTGAATAAATAGTAAATATTCAGATAACTCCGGTTTTATATAAGTAATAAAATCTTTAAAAATCTTTAATATTCCTTTGGCTTCAATCCAATAATTTTGCTGATAGAACCAATTCATATTGCTTAGTATAAAAAATACAATAAATAGTACTAAAATACCATTAATTAAACCAATTAAAGTAAAAAGCAATATATTTTTTAGGGTTTTTTCATTATTTTCAATTAAAACTACATTAAGCATAGCTGAATAATTTATTATTTTTTGAAAAAATGGTGCTAATAAGCAAGGTTTATTTGTATCAACTGATATGTTTAACAATTTTATCATAAATGAAAGCCCAACACTTACAATGGAAAAAACCGCAATAAAAGAAAGTATAACTCTAAGAGATTCATTAGTTATTATAACACTTGTAATATAAAGATTAGCAATTAAATCTAAGTAGTGCCAGCTAAATAATGTATTAAAAATTATAAATAATTTAAAAGCAAAGAAAATATTTAACATACAAGGATTGTTGATTTTAGATAAGAGCTCTACAGATTTATATAAAAATTGTTTAATTGCAATTACAGTAATAAAAATAAGTATAAAAGAGCTAATTAATTTAGATTTTTCATCAATAGGAAGCCACATAATAAGTCTAGTGCTAGCTAGTTGCTCATAAAACAAAAAAGTCGCTATAATCGCTATTAAAAAGAAAGATAAGTTAATAATTCCTTTGGCTAATCCATTTTTAATGCTAATATAAATAAATGTCAATAAAATTAAAATAGCAAGATAATCAGCCCATACTAGAGAAGTTATATTAAGCCAAATATTTGTGAAAAAATTTTCCATTAACTATAAAGATATATGAATATTGTGGGTAAAATAATGATTTTACAATACATTTTGTTTCAAATTATCGATAATTTTTATAGCATCAGCCACTGTATAAAAAGATCCTAAAATGATAATTCTATCAATATTTTTACAATTAATAGCTTGTAAAATAGCTTCTTGCATGCTTTGACAAATACTAACTTTTGTATTAATACTAAATTTTTTTATTAACTTATTGGTTGGTATTGCTCTATCGGCATAAATTGGCACCAGTAACCATTTATCCACCAAATTATCTATTTGCTCTATCATAGAAGAAATATCTTTGTCGGCAAGAGCAGCAAAAATTGCCAAACTAGCGACATTATCTTTTTTCAACGTTGAAGATAAAGTTTTAACAGCAGATTCATTATGAGCTACATCTAAAACAATTTGCTTGTTGTTAATAGTTATAGTTTGCATTCTGGCTAATAAATTAGCTTTTTCAATACCAGTTTTTATTTGTTTTTTAGTAATAGCTAATAAAGCTTGCATTTGCTCCACTGCTTTAATGGCAAGAGCTGCATTATTTCTTTGGTGCTCTCCTTTTAGATTAATTTTTCCAGTGTAAATGTTATTAACAAAAATTAGTTTTGCATTTATTTCTTTGGCATGGAATTTAATGCTGTTTGGGATATCATCATTGCCGTATAAACAAGGTTTATTTTTACGCATAATGCCAGCTTTTTCAAAGCCTATTTTTTCTCTATTATTTCCTAAATATTCAGTATGATCAATTGCAATATTGGTAATTATACTAACATCAGCATCTACGATATTAACAGCATCTAGCCTTCCGCCCATTCCTACTTCTAAAATAGCTATATCAACATTCATTTTCGCAAATATGATTAATGCTGCTAATGTTGAGAATTCAAAATATGTTAATGATATTTCACCTCTTAATTTTTCAATTACACTAAATGCATCACATATATCTTCATCGCTTACTAGTTTGCCGTTTATCCTAAAACGCTCATTATATTTTATTAAATGTGGAGATGTAAAAGCGCCTACTTTAAAGTCTGATTGTTGATAAATGCTATCAATGAATGCTATAGTAGATCCTTTGCCATTAGTGCCAGCAACACTAATAACTGCAAAAGGAACTCCATTTTTAAATAGTTTTTTATAGATAACAAATAATCTATCAAGGCTAAGATCTATTTCTTTATGGTGAAGTTTATTTTGCCAGTCAAGCCAATCTTTTAGAGTTTTCAATCTTCCCAAAATTGCCCTTCAATAGTTTCTTTTTTGTTTTCTTGTTGTTTTTGATATTTAAATTTTTTTGCAAAGTTTTTACTTAGTATCTTTTTAAGAAAATACATTCTAGTTAAAGGAATAATTCCTAAAATCCCAATAGTATCAGTGATAAATCCTGGAATAATTAGTAATATACTAGATATGATGATAACTACTCTTTCTAGTATTTCTGTATTAGGTGATTGAATATTTTTTATTTTTGCCATATTCAATTCTGAAAATCCTTGCTTTTTTAGCAGTGTTAAACCAACTAAGGCAGTTATAACTACTAATAATACTGTTAAGAATCCACCTATAGCACCTCCTACCGATGCTAATACATAGATTTCTAATAATATTGCTATAATAAAAAATATTGGTTTACTTATCATTTATAAAAATTAAATCCCATATTTTGTGTCCTAATAATTTACCGCGTTTTTCAAATTTAGTAATAGGCCTATTAATCTCTTTATTATATATAGTGCTTCCAACTGTATTTTTAAAGTGAGGATGATTTTCTAATATCGCAATCATCTCTTTAGCGTAATTTTCCCAATCAGTAGCAATATGAATAATACCATTATTAATTATTTTAGTAGATAGTAAATCAAGAAATTTAGTTTGTATTAATCTACGCTTGTGATGTTTTTTTTTATGCCAAGGATCTGGAAAAAATAATTGTACTTTTTTAAGAGAATTATTTTTAATATTATTTTCTAAAACTAATACAGCATCTCCTTCAATTATTTTAAGATTAGTTAGTTGATTTTTATTTATATTATTAATTAAACGAGCTATACCTTTTTTATAGACATCAATTCCTAGATAATTATTGTCTGGTTTTTGCATTGCTGTTTGAATCAAACTATCTCCATTTCCAAAACCTATTTCTAGTACTACTTTATTATTGTTATTAAAAACTTGATTAAAATTTATTAATTCATCACCTTCTATAACATAATTATTCCATAAATCAGTTATGCCTTTTTGCTGTCCTTTTGTTAATCTGCCTGAGCGTCTAACAAAGCTTTTTATTCTAAAATTATTATTAGTTTTTATGTGCATTCTAGCAGATGTTATTTTTAAGTTTTTGTAAGATTTAAGTTTAAGTATTTTGTTAAAAAATAACTAAGATTATATTACAAACAGTTATAATATTTGCTTTATTATTTAAAATGTGGAAATGTTAGAGAATTATTTGCCTATTATGGTTTTTATTTTTTTAGGGATAGCTTTTGGCATAGGCCCTATTCTTATTGGGTACTTATTAGGCCCTAGCAAACCTTATGCAGATAAAAAATCTCAGTTTGAATGTGGATTTCCAGCTTTTGATGATTCTAGAATGTATTTTAATGTGCGTTATTATTTGGTAGCTATTTTATTCATTTTGTTTGATTTAGAAGTAGCGTTTGTATTTCCTTGGGCAGTTGTTCAGTCTGAGCTTGGATGGTTTGGATTTATTGCTATGAGCATTTTTTTATTATTGCTTGTGGTTGGTTTTATATTTGAATGGAAAAAAGGTGCTTTAGAATGGGAATAGACCTTGTTAAAATTAATATACAATATATAAAAATTTAATAAATTAGTAAATAATATGGCAATTGAAGGTTTAATGAAAGAAGGGTTTGTAACCACTTCTTTAGATCAGGTGATTAATTGGGCTCGAACAGGTTCTTTATGGCCTGTAACATTTGGGCTAGCTTGTTGTGCAATTGAAATGATGGAAGCAGGCTCTTCACGTTATGATTTAGATAGATTTGGTGTTATGTTTAGACCTACACCTAGACAAGCTGATTTAATGATTGTTGCAGGAACTCTTACTAATAAAATGGCTCCTGCTTTGCGTAAAGTATATGATCAAATGCCAGAGCCAAGATGGGTAATTTCTATGGGTTCTTGTGCAAATGGAGGAGGATATTATCATTATTCTTATTCTGTTGTTCGTGGTTGTGATCGTATTGTTCCGGTTGATATCTATGTGCCCGGTTGTCCACCAACTGCAGAAGCCTTAATGTACGGTATTTTGCAATTACAAGATAAAATTCGTAGAACTAATACTATAGCTATAACATAATGTCTGAACTTAAGTCAAAATTAATTAAAGAGTTTGGGGAAAATAATATAATTGATGCTTATGATGAATTAACTATCATAGTTAAAGCTGAAGATATAATAAAAAGTTGTTTGCAGTTAAAAGATGATTTTGATTTCGATACTTTAATTGATTTATGTTCAGTTGATTATTTAGATTATGGCAAATCAGACTGGAATGCTAATGCTAGTCAATCTGGTTTTAGCAGGGCTCGTGAAAATCAAATTAATACTAAATATGACGGTAAGCGTTTTGCGGTAGTTTATCATTTATTATCTGTTGTTAAAAACAATAGAGTTAGAGTTAAAACATATCTTAGTGAAGATAATCCTATTATTGAATCAGTAACCAATATTTGGCCTGTTGCTGATTGGTATGAACGAGAAGTTTTTGATTTAATGGGAATTTTGTTTGAAAACCATACAGATTTACGGAGAATTCTTACTGATTACGGTTTTACAGGACATCCATTAAGAAAAGATTTTCCTCTTATTGGAGAAGTTGAAATGTTGTATGATGATACTTTAGGCAGAATTATTTATCAGCCAGTTAGTATTGAGCCTAATGTTAATGTACCTAGAGTAATTAGAAATAAAGATGGCTGAAATTCGTAATTACACACTTAATTTTGGACCTCAACATCCTGCAGCACATGGCGTACTTCGTCTTATTTTAGAGCTTAATGGAGAAGTAGTTGAAAATGCTGATCCACATATTGGACTGTTACACAGAGGTACAGAAAAATTAGTAGAATCAAAGCCTTATAATCAATCTATTGGTTATATGGATAGGTTAGATTATGTATCTATGATGTGTAATGAGCATGCTTATGTTATGGCTATTGAAAAAATGTTAGGGATTGAAGTACCTAAAAGAGCTAAATATATTCGTGTAATGTTTGATGAAATCACTCGCTTATTGAATCATTTAATGTGGTTAGGAACTCATGGAATTGATGTTGGCGCTATGAGTATTTTTCTTTATTGTTTTAAAGAAAGAGAAAAATTAATTGATTGTTATGAGGCTGTATCTGGCTCGCGTATGCATGCTACTTATTATCGTCCTGGAGGTGTTTATCGTGATTTGCCTGATGAGATGCCTAAATATTTAGAATCAAAGTTTCGTTCTAAAGAAGAATTAGCTAAGTTAAATGAAAATCGTAACGGCTCATTGCTTGATTTTATTTATGATTTTACTGAGCAATTTCCAGCAAACCTTAAACAATATAACGGCTTATTAACTGATAATCGTATTTGGAAGCAGCGCTTGGTTAATATAGGTGTTGTTTCAGCTAAAAGAGCAAAACAACTAGGGTTTACTGGTCCAATGTTGCGTGGCTCTGGAGTTGAATGGGATTTACGTAAACATCAGCCTTATTCTGTATATGATGAGTTAGATTTTGATATTCCTGTTGGATTAACTGGAGATTGTTATGATCGTTATTTAGTGCGCATGGAAGAAATGCAGCAATCAAATAACATTATTAAACAATGTGTGAACTGGTTAAAAAATAATCCAGGCCCTGTTATGAGTGATAATCATAAAGTATCACCTCCTAGTAAAACTAATATGACTGGAGATATGGAATCATTAATCCATCATTTTAAATTATTTACCGAAGGCTATTCTTTAGACGAAGGCGAAGTATATTCTGCAGTAGAGCATCCTAAAGGTGAATTTGGTATATATTTGGTTTCAGACGGTGCTAATAAACCATATAGAGTAAAAATTCGAGCTCCAGGCTTTGCACATTTATCTGCTATGAATGAAATGGTAAAAGGACATATGTTGTCAGATGTAGTAACAGTAATAGGAACGCAAGACATTGTATTTGGAGAGATTGATAGATAATGTTAAAAGCCTTAGAACAAGATCATTTAGATGACAAAGCTAGGATAAATTTAGGTTCATACTATACTGATAAAAATTATGTAGATGTTGTCTGGGAGATGATAAATCCGTATCTAAGAGATGATTCGGTAATATTAGATAATGCTTGTGGTTATGGTAATTTTTTTAAACACAATTCTAGCCATAAACAAATTGGCAATGATATCGATGAATTAGCTATAAAAACAGCAAGAAATAATAATAACATTGAATTTTATAATACTAACGCTTTATTTAGTATTAACAGAAAAAAATACAATATAAATAAAAATAGCCATTTATGCATAATAGGCAATCCTCCTTATAACGATAGAACTTCAATTATAAAAAAACACATAAAATCAAATAATATTAAGATTGATGAAGATATAAAAACTAGGGATTTAGGAATGTCTTTTTTATTATCTTATAATAATTTAAATGCTGATATTGTATGTGTTTTACATCCTTTATCTTATTTAATAAAACCTTCAAACTTTAATTTATTAAAACAATTTACTAATAAATATAAATTACTTCAAGCAAAAATTATAAGTAGTTGCTCATTTAGTAAATTATCTAAAAGTACAGCTTTTCCTATTATTATTGGGTTGTATAAGAAAAGTAAAAAGCCAATGAATTATGATTATATTAATAATTTTGCATTTGAAGTAGCAGATGGTAATAGTTTAAAAATAAATGATTTTGAGGATATTTCTTGTTATTTGGATAAATACCCTAGTAAAAATAAAAAACTAAAAAAAGACGATATACTTTTTTGGACAATGCGTGATATTAACGCACTTAAAAGAAATAGGACTTTTGTTAATCAATATAGCAATAACTCAATTATTATTGATAAAGACAAGTTAGAATATTATGTTTATGTAGATGTATTTAAGAGTTTTTCTAAACACATTCCTTATTATTTTGGTAATTGTAATGTGTTGATAGATAATCAGTTATTTTTGAAATACAAAAAATACTTTATTTTAGAAGCATTAAATAGACATCAGAATTTGCGTAAATATTTTGATAAATTTGATTTTTCAAAAACCA
>CAKMYR010000030.1 GCA_929200175.1 uncultured Gammaproteobacteria bacterium | reverse complement strand
GTTGCTAATGCTGTTTTAGTCATTTGCATAAGAGAAATTAATCCTTCTTGCATGCGTGCTCCACCAGATGCTGAAAAACAAACAAGAGCTGTATTTCTTTTAATGCTTTCATTTATTGCGCACATAAATTTTTCTCCAACCACAGAGCCCATAGAACCACCCATAAACTTAAATTCAAAGGCAGCAACAATAACTGGCATTCCTTTTAAGTTACCGTACTTGACGATTAAGGCATCTTTTTCTTTAGTATTTTTTTGGGCTTGATAATATCTATCTTTATATTTTTTTGTATCTTTAAATTTTAGAGGATCAATTGATTCTAAATTTTCAGCTATTTCTTCTTGAGAATCATCTTTATCTAAGAAGTTTTTAATACGTGTCCTAGCAGAAATACGCATATGATAATTACAATTAGGACATACATAAAGTAGTTGTTTTAATTCTTGATTGTATAAAGTAGATTCACAATTATTACATTTAGACCATAAACCTTCGGGAATGTTTTTTTTAACAACATTATTTATAGACGGTAGTATTTTTTCAAGCCAACTCATTTATATAGCCTCTCTTATATCTTTAGCTAGATTATTAATAGCTGATAATATTTTTTTTCTGTCATTTTTATATTTTTCAATAAATTCAACTAAAGAGCTACCAACTATAACTCCATTTGCTTTTTGCGCAATAAGTTTTGCGCTTTCAGCATTTTTAACACCAAAACCTACACATACTGGCAAAGTTATTAGGCTTTTAATTTTTTCTAAACATAAGTTTACATCATTAATATCTATTGTGTTACTTCCTGTTACCCCTTTTAGAGAAATAAGGTATACAAATCCAGATGCTAATTTCTCTAAATGTTTAATACGCTTTTTAATAGTATTTGTTGATATTAAGAAAATTAAATCAATTTTTTTATTAGCTAATTCTATTTTTAAATCATTAGCTTCTTCAACAGGCATATCTATTACTAAAATTCCGTCTACTCCTGATTTTTCAGCCTCAATAGCAAGATTTTTATAACCGAATACCTCAATAATATTAAGGTAACTCATTAAAACTATAGCGGTTTTGTTATTTTTTTTTCTAAATTTTGTTACTAAATCCAAAACATCTTTAATATTAGTGTCATTATTAATTGCTCTTTGATGAGATTTAGCGATAATTGGACCATCTGCCATTGGATCAGAAAATGGCACCCCAATTTCTATGATATCAGCTCCACAATTAGACAAATTTAACATTATTTCTAAAGTTAAATCAATACCGCCGTCGCCAGCGGTGATAAAAGGAATAAATGCTTTTTTTTGGTTAGTTTCAAGATGGTTGAAAATTTTAGCTATCCTAGACATTATTTAGCCCCAAATTTATGTACGTTTTCTATTAAAGCTTGCATATTTTCTGGATTAGCGTCTGGAGTTATTCCGTGCCCTAAATTAAAAATATGTCCAGTTTTTTCTTTAAATTGATTTAATATTTTTATAACCTCTTTTTCAATTATTTCTGGATTTGTTAATAATAGAGCTGGATCAAGATTACCTTGAATAGCCACTTTATTGCCAACTAATTGCACTGCTTCTTCTATATCAATAGTCCAATCTATTCCTATACAATTACAAGTAGTATCTGCTATTTTTGTTAGGTGTTTTCCCCCATTTTTGCTAAACAAAGTTATTGGTATATTAGGATGAGAAGCTTTTAACTTAGTAACAATTTTTTGCATATAATTTAAAGAAAAATCTAAATAATTTTGTTTAGCTAATAGTCCTCCCCAAGTATCAAAAATCATTACAGAATCTACACCACTTATAATTTGTTGATTAAGATAATGAAATACAGCTTGGGATAATTTTTCTAGCAATAAGTTTAGATATTCGGGATTACAAAACATCATTTTTTTAATTTTATGAAAATTTTTGCTACTATTTCCTTCAATCATGTAAGTTGCCAAAGTCCAAGGACTACCACTAAAGCCAATTAACGGAAATTTATTATTTAATTCTTGTTTAATATTAGTAATTGCATCAAAAACATATGTTAAATTATCGTTAACATTGCTAGTTATTTGATTAATATCATCAATATTATTAATATTTTTTTTAAATTTAGGGCCTTCGTTTTCAACAAAATATAATCCAAGCCCCATAGCGTCAGGAATAGTTAAAATATCTGAAAATAATATAGCTGCATCTAAATCAAAGCGTCTAATAGGCTGAAGTGTTACTTCACAAGCTAAATCAGGGGATTTGCATAAATTCATAAATCCTCCAGATTTTGCTCTAGTTGCACGGTATTCTGGTAGATATCTTCCAGCTTGTCGCATTACCCAAATTGGGGTACGCTTAATTGGCTTTTTTAGTAAAGCATTAATATAATCAGACATATTAAAATAACATAGTGAGATGTGCTGTAAATTATAACAAATAAATTATTGTTAAATAACACAAAAGAGCCAATTAGTTAGCTTTTTAGTTGGAGTAATTATCTGTTAAATGTTGATCCATAGCGTGATTTAAATTTCTCAACACGCCCTGCAGTATCAACAATTTTTTGTTTTCCTGTATAAAAAGGATGACATTTTGAGCATACATCTAAGTGCAATTTGTCTTGTTCTTTAGTTGATCTAGTCTCGAAAGAATTGCCACATGAACATACTACTTTGATATCTTTATAATTTGGGTGAATATTCGCTCTCATAATTCATTTTATCAAAAACTGATAGATTATACAATTATTTAAATATAGAAACAAAGCATTCATAATATATTTGTTAGTTTATTTTAGTAAAATACATTTATGAAAAAAATTAATATTATTATTCTTGCAGCTGGAAAAGGTTGTCGTATGCAATCATCAAGACCAAAAGTATTGCATAATTTAGTTAATAAAACTTTATTAGAGCATGTGTTTTTTAACGCTAAAAATATTTGCAACAACATTCATATTGTATATGGATTTAGCGGTAATAAGGTTAGACAATCAATTCAAGATGATGCTATAAATTGGGTTGAGCAAAGGCAACAATTAGGTACAGGGCATGCAGTTTCACAAGCTATGGAAAATATTGAAGATGATTCAATTGTTTTGATATTATATGGAGATGTGCCACTTATTAAAACAGCCACATTAAAAAATCTTATTAAAAAAGCCGAAAAAAATAGTATAGCTATATTGTCTGCAATTGTAAAAAATCCAACTGGCTATGGAAGAATAATTCGTGTAAATAATAAAATACAAAAAATAGTAGAGCAAAAAGATGCAACTCAAGAGCAACTAAAAATATCTGAAGTTAACACAGGAATAATGGCAGTAGAAAGTAGATTACTAAAAAATTGTTTAACAAAGTTAACAACAAATAATGCTAATAATGAATTATATTTAACAGATATTATTTATTTGATTGCTAAACAAAACAAAACTATTCATTCAGAAACTACAAAGAATCAAACAGAGGCATTAGGTGTGAATAGTAAATTAGAATTAGTTGAATTAGAAAGATCTTTACAGAAAGAGCAAGCAATAAAATTTATCCAAAATGGTTTAGACATAAAAGATATAAATCGCTTTGATTGTAGAGGAGAAATAATTTTTGGTAAAGATTGTGAAATGGATATTAATACAATCATTAAAGGCAAGGTAATATTAGGTAATGATAGCAAAATTGGAGCTAATTGTAGTATAAAAGACTCTAAAATAGGTGATAATGTCGATATATTGCCAAATACTTTAATTGAAGATTCTATTATTGAAAATGGAGCTTTAATAGGTCCTTTTGCGCGTATTCGTCCCGGCAGTAATATTTGTCGAAATGCAAAAGTAGGTAATTTTGTTGAAGTAAAAAAATCAATAATTGGTAAAAATTCTAAAGTATCTCATCTTAGTTATATTGGTGATAGCGAAATAGGGGAAAATGTTAATGTTGGTGCGGGAGTTATAACTTGTAATTATGATGGTCGTAAAAAACATAAAACTATTATTAAAAAAGGTGCTTTTATTGGTTCTGGAACTCAATTGGTAGCTCCAGTTACTATAGGAGAAAACTCTATTATAGGCGCTGGCTCTGTTATTACTAAAGATACGCCAGATGATAAATTAACTCTTAGCAGAGTACAACAAACTACACTTAAAAGATTAAAAAATAATTAATAGCTTATATTTAATTAGGTATTTTTACTAGCTTATTTAATGTTTGAAGTGCCGTATTTTAGTAAACACCATAATTATATTATTTTCATTAGCAGCTTGTATTACTTGATTATCATTAACTGATCCTCCGGGCTGAATAATAGCTTTAATTCCTTCTTTTGCGGCTTCTTTGACATTATCACTAAATGGAAAGAATGCATCTGATGCCATAACAGAATCTTTAATTGATAAGCCTTCGTCTTTAGCTTTGATGGCGGCTATTTTTGTAGAATAAATCCTAGACATTTGCCCAGCGCCAATACCTATAGTCATTTTATTTTTAGCGTATACAATAGCATTAGATTTCACCATTTTAGCTACTTTCCAAGCAAATAATAAATCGTTAATTTGCTCCTTGTTAGGCTTTATTTCACTTACACAATGAATATTATCCTTAGTAATATTGTATAAATCTTTATCTTGTATTAGTAAAGCACCGCTAACTTTTTTATATTCTAGTGTTTTTTGTACTTGTTTTATATTATTACATTTAAGTACACGAATATTTTTTTTAGTTGCTAGTAATTTTATAGCTTTAGGTTTAATACCAGGTGCAATTATAACTTCTACAAATTGTGTATTTAAAACCTCTTTTATAGTTGTTTCATCTATTTCACGATTAAAGGCTATAACTCCACCAAATGCTGAAGAAGGATCAGATTTAAAAGCTTTTATATATGCATTATGAATATTTTTGGCTAAAGCCACACCGCAAGGGTTAGCATGTTTTACAATAACACAACATGGATCATCAAAACTAAGCGCACACTCTAAAGCAACATCAGCATCAACAGTATTATTATAAGACATATCTTTACCTTGTAACTGCTGGGTATTAAGATGATTATTTTGTTCTACATAAAGCGCGGCTTTTTGATGTGGATTTTCTCCATAGCGCATTGATTTTATTTTTTTGAATTGAAGATTAAAATTATCAGCAAAACCATCAGAATCTTTGCTTAAGTAGTTAGCGATTGCACCATCATAGCTTGCAGTATGTGCAAAAGCCTTAAGTGCAAGTTTAGCTCTTGTATCGGCAGTTGTATTATCATTTTTGTTGATTTCTTCCATTACATTTTGATAATCTTTATTATCAACTATAACACTAACCCAAGCATGATTTTTCGCTGCCGAGCGCAACATTGCAGGACCACCAATATCAATGTTTTCAATTGCCTCATCTAGTTTGCAGTTAGGGTTGGCGATAACTTTTTTAAAAGGATATAGATTAACTATTACTAAATCAATAGGCAAAATTCCATGTGTTTTCATAACAGAGCTATCTTTGTCTCTTCTTGCTAGAATTCCGCCATGAATTTTAGGATTAAGTGTTTTAACTCTACCTTCCATAATTTCTGGAAAGTTTGTGTAGTCTTCAATATTAATTGTATTAATTTTATTATTTTTTAGATATTCTGCTGTGCCTCCAGTTGAAAATATCGTAATTTTTTTATCAGCTAAAAATTTAGCAAATTCTAAAATATCAGTTTTATCAGAGACGCTTATTAAAGCATTTGTTATTTTATTCAAAGCTTGTAAAATTGTATTTTTTTATCTAAAGTAGCTCGACTTAATCCTAAAATTTTTGAAGCTTCACTTTTGTTTCTATCAACTTTATTTAAAACAAATTTAATAACTATTGATTCAGTTTCTTGCATTACCATTTTATGTACTGATCTTGCAGGTACCTTATTAAGTTGTTTAAAGTAGAGTTTAAGTTTTAGGTTAATAAAATGGGATAAATCTTTGGTGCTCATAATTTTTTAAATACACTTTCTAGTAACATTAAATTTAAGCAAATTTAATGTAAATATTAGTATAAAGAATACCAAAAAATAGTTGATATGTGTACATATTAGTATTTTTTTATTATGATATATGCCAAAAATAAACTTTAACTAATTTTTTTAAGAAGGCGTTGTTGTTTTATTCTAGATAAATAATCAACAAATAAAATACCGTTTAGGTGATCCATCTCATGCTGAATACAAACACTTAATAAATCATTTGCCTCAATTTTAAATGTTTTACCTTTTTCATTTAAAGCTTGGATTTTAATGTGGTCATTACGATTTATAAAATGCTTATAATCAGGCACAGATAAACATCCTTCTTCTAGGCTAATTTCACCTGATTTTTCTATAATTTCTGGATTAATTAAACAAAGAGGTTGGCTTTTATCTTGAGAAATATCAATTACAATAACTCTTATATGGTGATTAACTTGAGTTGCCGCTAATCCAATACCATTGCTGTCATACATAGTTTCAAACATGTCGCTTACTAGTTTTTTTATTGTATCGTCAACATTTTTAACATTTTCAGCTACAATGCGTAAACGCTTATCAGGGTAACTAAGAATAGGTAGAATCATATTTTTATTATTTTATTTTTTTATTATTGTATCAAAAGCTTTATCTAATTTTTCAGGATAATCTTCATTGTAATGCAAGCCACGACTTTCATGTCTACTAATTGCAGATTTAATTATAATCTGAGATACATTAACTAGGTTTCTAAGTTCAATCAAATCATTTGAAACTAAATAAAGCCAATAATATTTATTTACTTCATTTTGAATTTGACTAATACGTTGTTTGGCATAATGTAGTCGTTTATTATTACGAACTATTCCTACAAAATTCCACATAATTCTTCTAACTTCATACCAAAGATGTAATACTACCACTTTTTCTTTAGATTGATGAAATTTTGATGCATCCCAACAATCAAATTCAAGATGTTCTTTTGCTAAATTTGATTTATTAATATCATTAGCACAAGATTTTGCAAAAACTATACATTCTAATAAGGAATTACTAGCCATTCTATTTGCTCCGTGAACCCCGCTATAAGCAACCTCGCCAATAGCGTACAAATTATTTATATTAGTTTTTCCATTTAGATTGACTTGCACTCCTCCGCAAGTGTAATGTGATGCTGGCACGACAGGGATAGTTTGTTTACAAATATCAATACCAAAACTTAAGCATTTTTTATAAATTGTAGGAAATAATTTTTTAATCCATTCTTTATCTTTAAAAGAGATATCTAAATAAACACATTCAAGACCATTAATTTTCATTTCTGCGTCTATAGCTCTAGCAACAATATCACGCGAAGCAAGTTCTTTTTTATCACTGTATTTATGCATAAAAGGCTTGCCATTTGGTAAGACTAATTTAGCTCCTTCTCCGCGCAAAGTTTCTGATATTAAAAATGACTTTGCATGTGGATGATACAAACAAGTAGGATGAAATTGGGTAAACTCCATATTAACAATATTACAACCTGCGTTATAAGCCATAGCAATTCCGTCTCCAGTTGAAGTATCTGGATTTGAAGTATATAAATAAGCCTTAGATGCTCCTCCGGTTGCTAATATTGTTTTATGGGCGATAAAGTTTTCAACTTGATCATTTTTTTTATTAAGTACATAAGCACCAAAACAAGATGAGTTTCTTATTAATAAATCAATAGATATATAATTTTCAAATATAGTTATATTTTTTCTTTTAAGGACAGATTTATATAAGTTAGTTTGAATTGATTGTCCAGTTTTATCAGCTACATGAGCCACTCTTCTTTTACTATGGCCACCTTCAGTAGTTAAATGATATTTATTAGAATCAGAGGTAAAATTTACCCCATTTTTTTCTAAAGACTTAATAGCATCAGGTGATTTTTTCACCATAAAACGAGTAGATTCTTCATTACTTAATCCTTCACCTGTTTTTAAAGTATCTTGGATATGACATTCAAAATCATCATTAGCATCAAGTACTGCTGATATGCCTCCTTGTGCGTAGTATGAACAAGATTCTAAAGTGTTGTATTTAGCAAGAATAGCTATTGATAAATCTTTTGATAGCTGTAAAGCACTCATAAGTCCAGAGCTACCAGATCCTATAATTAAAACATCAAAATTATGCTTAATAGACATATGTTTAATTAATTTTTGGTTTTACAAGTAGAATTAATTTAGGTAATAGTGTTAAATTTGAAAGTAATGCAGTAAGCATCGCAATAGCAGTAAAAATACCAAAATATATACTAGGAATAAAATTAGATAAAACCAAAATCAAAAAACCTAAAGTAACAGTTATAGATGTATAAAACATAGCAAGCCCAATACTAGCATGAGATCTATACATAGCATTTAGATAGTTATTATCTTGTTTAAATTCTGTTTTAAAACGATGAATATAATGAATAGCGTTATCTACTCCAATACCAATTGCAATAGCAGCAATAGTTATAGTCATTAAATCTAGTGGAATATTTAATAATCCCATTATTCCAAGAATAAAAATAGAGGGTAAAGTATTTGTTATTATTGCTAAAAATGATAAAGTAATTGATCTAAATACAAACAAAAATGTAATAAAAATTATAACAAAAACAGAGCCAATAGTTTTAATTTGTGAATTAAACAAACTCTGGAGCATATCATTATATAGAACTAACGTTCCGTTCACATGAAAGCTATCACCATTTTTAAAAGATGTTTCGTTTTGGATATAGTTAGTTATTTTTTTAATTAAATCATTTCGTTTTAATTCTTTATTAGTTTCTTTTATTCTAGTAACAATTCTAATTCTTCCATCTTTTTTTGAAATATAAGGATCAATTATAGTAGCTTTAAACCTATCTGGAATAAAACGATTTACACTATTGCCAAATATGCCAAGACCGCCATTATTT
This sequence comes from uncultured Gammaproteobacteria bacterium, assembly GCA_929200175.1. Classification (GTDB taxonomy): domain Bacteria; phylum Pseudomonadota; class Gammaproteobacteria; order PS1; family Pseudothioglobaceae; genus CAKMYR01. The sequence goes on along the minus strand of CAKMYR010000030.1, from coordinate 3,594 downwards.
ATTTGATTAATAAATTGCATTAAAGTATCTATTGAGAGTACTTTTCCGCTTTCATCAAGGCTATCAATATACCTATGTATTTTTGCTATTTCATTTCTAAAATCTTCGTCATCCCAATATATTTGATCAGGCATTATTTTGCTTCCATCATAGGCAGGCACATAATCAATAATTACTTCAAGCGGCATGGTGCCACCTAGCTCTTTATCAATGAATGTTAATCCTTGATTGATTTCAGTATCTTTTTTAAAATAATCAATAAAGCGATTTTCAACACTAAGTTTACTAATTCCAAAAACAGCAATAGCTAGTAGTAATAATACTAAAGCTAATAAATAGTTACCAAATTTTTGAGTAAATTTAGCTAAACTTTTAGTTATACTAAATTCAGTTTTAATATTTTTTATATTTTTTTTTGGTAATAAAGACATAATTATTGGAAATGCCAAAAATGAAATTCCAAGAGCAAGCATTGCCCCTATTGACATCATATAACCAAAATCAATTATAGGCTTAATATCGCTAACTATTAAAGAAATAAAGGCAATAATTGTAGTTAATGCAGTATATAAACAAGGCTTAAACATCTGCTCTAAGCTTGTTACAATCAATTGATTTTTTGAAAAATCTAAATTTTTATTAGCTAATTCTCGATAACGCACTATAAGATGAATAGTAATAGATAAGGTCATAACTAGCAAAAGTGAGAAAAAATTAGCAGAAACAACAGTTACTTTCCAGCCTAAAAAAGCCAAAATCCCAGTCATCGTAAGTGCGCTTGATAAGCTAATACCGATTGGCATAATAACAAAGCGAATATTTTTAAAAATAATAGCTAAAATCACAGCCATCAATAAAATTATCGCTAAGCTAAATACTATTAAATCATTATTTATATAGTTAATTATGTCATGATTAATCAGTGGTAGTCCGCCTAAAAATAAATTAGCTTTACCTTTGTATTTATCCATAATTAAGCGAATATCTTCAATAGTTTGAGCTTGTAATTTATTTTTTTTAGTAGTTGCAAAAGCTATGTTTTGTTTAATAATTTTTAATTCATCTAATTCACTTTTACTAAGATTTTTTTCAGTTTTTAAACTATTAATTTGATTTAATTTTTTATTTAAATCTTTAAGTTCTTTGTTACTCTTAAGATTAATTAAAATCGCTGTAGTTTTACCATCTAGGCTTACTAAATTATTTGCATATATAGGCGAGCTTGTTAGTTCTTCAATCGCCTGCTTTAAATTAGCATTATTATTATCAATTGATACTTTTTTTGATTGTATTTCAAAAATTGAAATAGGCGGTGATTTAAACAAAGGTACATCTAAAACAGTTGTAACTGAATCAATTAAAGGTAATGCTCTTAACTCTTCTCTAAGTTTTTTAATATTTGCAATTTGATCAGAAGAAAGCAAATCATCATTTACTTGATAACTAATTAATAAGTAATTATCTGAGGCAAAAGATTTTCTAATTCCCTGATAATAAGATAGATTTTCATTGCCTTCTAATATTAATGAATCTGATGAGGCGTCTAGCTTAAAATTAGGTATTTGTACTATAAAAAAAGCAATTATAAGGACTAAAACAATAGCGCTAATAAATGCTTTTTTAACAATAAAATTATAAAAATTTGTCACCAGATTAAAATTTAAAGCTTGCTTTTTTAGCTAAACCTTGCATAGTATTTATATTAGTTTCAAATAAAGATTTATATTGCCATTTATCTTTACTTATTCTAGTAATTAGCTTTGCGCTCATAGCGTTATACTCACCTTCTACTACAAACATTTTGCCATTTGTATTTAGTAAATATAGATAATTTTGATTTATTTGCGGCATTGCACTACCTACAATAATAATATCAAAAAAATCATTTATATCTAAATCTTTTGTAGCATCAGCTACTTTGTAAGTTATATTATTAAGTTTTAATTTAGCTGTTTTTTCTTGAGCTTGCTTGCTTAAATCCTCATCAATTTCAATAGTTACTACTGATTTAGCTAGTTTGGCAATAACTGCTGTTAGATAGCCACTTCCTGTACCTATTTCTAAAACAGTTTGATTACTTTTAATATCAAGCTCTGCTAGTATTCTTCCTTCTATTTTTGGATTAAACATTTTAGCTTTAGCATTAAGCGGTATTTCAATATCAGCAAAGGCTAATTTTTTATATTTATCTGGTACAAAATCTTCTCTTGGAGTATTTTTTAATGCGTTGTTGGCGTCGTAGTTAATTCCGCCCCAGGGACGAACTTGACTTTCAATTAAATTGTTTCTTGCTTTAGTAATATTCATTGTATTTGTTTTTTAAATTAGGCTTTTATTATAAAGTAAATTAGATTTAATTTTTATTTTTAGGCTTGATAGTAAAAATCGCCAAATCATTGCTTGATCCAAGGCGTAATTTCGGACCCCAAACCCCTAAACCATCTGAAAGATAAAGGTGAAAATCATCAATTTTTGTCAGACCAGATTTAAAGCCAAAAATATAATCAACTACTATCGTAAAAGGAAAAAATTGTCCTCCGTGAGTATGACCACTTAACATTAAATCTATCTTTTTGTTTTTAGCATCAATTACCCCGCTAGGACGATGATAAGCCAAGATATTAAATTTTTCATTATTCGTTAACTTATATGTATCTAAGGTATTTGCTATTTGTTTTATATCTCTGCTATCATCAATGCCAATAATATTAAGCTCGTCAATCTCAATATTTCTACTTCTTAAAATTTGATATCCAACATCTTTGATTACCTCTAAAATTGTCCCAGTATTGTGAATAAATTCATGATTACCAAGAGTAAAAAATTTAGTACTTTTAAAATCTAATACCTTAAAAATAGGATTATGATTAATGTTTGTATCAACAAAATCTCCAGTAAAAATAATAATATCAATATTTTGCTTAGCTAGAATATTATTAATAGTTTTTGCTATACGCCTTAAATCATAGTTATTAATACTGCCATATTGAGTATCAGTAATATGCATAACAGTATAGTCTTTACTTACTTTATCACTATAGATTGTAAATTCTTTAATAGTAATATCTCTATAAAAATTATATGCAGAAAATAAAAATAAAGCTACTACTAAAGCAAATAATGAATAATTAATATTTTTAATATATTTTTTTAAAAACTTTTTACCAAAAAGATAAATAATTTCCCAGACTAAAAAGATTAGTAAAAAATAAATAACAAAGCCAAATATATAGTTAGTAACTTGAATAAAAAATAATGAATCAGTTTCTATAAACATATTTATAGAATGAGAGACAACAAATGAAATGATTAAAACAAACGCAAATAGCAATAATAATATATTAGATAACTTTAAACTAAATATGGTCTTTAATTTATGTAGAAAATAAAAGTGAATTAAAACTAAAATAGAATTTGATACTGTAAATGCTATTAAAAAACTCCAGCTCATTTTTATACTTTATTATTATAAAAAATTTACATTTTAACTATTAGCAATAGATTTATTGATAATAATTTTTTATCTTTTGTTATTATCAATATTTTTTAATAAATCCTCCTAATTTAAAACATAATTTTTGCTCTGTTGGCGTA
>CAKMYR010000029.1 GCA_929200175.1 uncultured Gammaproteobacteria bacterium | reverse complement strand
AATGATGAAACTATTTTTTCTGATAATCCTTTAAAAATGGCAGAAAAATGGATTAAAAAAGGCGCTAGAAGAATTCATTTAGTTGACTTAGATGGTGCTTTTGATGGCAAGCCTGCTAATTCATCAATTATTAAAGATATTACTAAAACTTTTCCAAATACTCCTATTCAGATTGGTGGTGGGATTCGTAGTATAGATGTTGCTAATTCTTATATTGAGGCTGGAGTAAGTTATTTAATTATTGGCACAATGGCAATTACAAATCCAGAGTTTGTTGGCGAGCTTTGTCTTAAATTTCCGGGAAAAATAATCGTTGGTTTAGATGCAAATAATGGCTTTGTTGCTACTTGTGGATGGACTAAAAAAACTAATGTAAGTGTACTTAGTATAGTAAATAAGCTCAAAGAGTATGGAGTGAGTTATATTATTTATACGGATATAGCGCGAGATGGTATGATGGCAGGAATGAATATTAAATACACTGATAAACTTGCAAATTCTACATCAGTCCCTGTTATTGCTTCTGGAGGCTTGAGTAATATGGAAGATATTTATACACTTAAAAAATACAATAATCCTAATATTGCTGGAGCTATTACTGGGCGTGCGATTTATGAAGGTGCTATTGATTTTGTTAAAGCACAAGAGTTTTTAGATGCTAATTGAAGTAGCTTATGCCTTAAAAGACAGGCAAACACTATTAAGTATTGAAGTAGAGCCGGGCACTACTTTAAAACAAGCTATTGAAATATCGGGAATTATCGATAAACATCCAGAGATAGATATTTCACAAAACAAAACAGGAATTTTTGGTAAAGTATCAAAATTAGAAACAGTTTTACGAGAAAAAGATAGAGTAGAGATATATCGACCTCTTATTGCTGACCCTAAAAAAATGCGTGCCGAAAGAGCAAAACAAGGAAAATTAATGCGTAGTGATAAAAATCTTAAAAATTAATAAAAAATGAAAAAACAACTATATTCATCTTTTTTTAAAAGATTTAAAAAATTAATTCTAGGATCTAAAATAAGCTCTAATGAAGAGTTTATTCAGGTTTTGAAAGAAGCAGAGCAAAACAGAGTTATAGATTCACATTTGCGAATAATTATAGAAGGGACTTTACAGTTAGAAAATCTAAAAGTTAGCGATGCTATGGTGCCAAAATCGCAAATAGTTTTCATCAAAAAATCTTATTCAGCTAGAAAATCACTAGCTAAAATTACAGAATCAGGCCATTCTAGGTTTCCTTTTTTAAATACAAAAGAAGACAAGGTTAAGGGTATTATTTTTGCTAAAGACTTATTAGATCATTTTGTTAATAAAAAAGATAAAGAGCTTAATTATAAGGATTATTTATGTACTGCTATCTTAGTGCCTGAAAGTAAAACTTTAGGGGCATTATTAAGGGATTTTCAACAACAACGCTCTCATATGGCAATAGTTATCGATGAATATGGCGAAATAACAGGATTAATAACGCTAGAAGATGTATTAGAGCAGATTGTAGGAGAAATTGAAGATGAGCATGATTTAAGAAATGAAAATATTATTGAGCTTGGTAATGATGTTTATTTATTAAAAGCACATACTAGTCTAGAAGAATTTAATGAATTACTTAATACTAATTTAAAAGCAGAAGGGGTTGATACTGTAGCTGGTTTAGTTATTTCAGCATTTACTAGATTGCCACAGAGAATGGATGAAATATCAATAGAAGGATTTAATTTTAAAGTACTAAAAACCGACACTAGAAGTATTCGGTTGTTAGAAGTTAAAAAATTAAAAAATAAAAATTAATTATATTATGGTATTAGAAGATACTATACAAACAGCAATTGATCTATTAAAAGAGCTAAATATAAAAGATTACGAAATATCTTTAAGCTCAAGTTCAGGTTTTTCTACTTCAGTTAGGTTAGGTAAATTAGAAACTTCACAATACAATTGCGATAATGATTTTGGGGTTGGTGTATATATTGGACAAAAAAAAGGATATGCATCTAGTGTTGACATGAGCAAACAAGGGTTAAGAAATGCTATTCAAGCTGCTAGTTCTATTGCAAAGTATACCCAAGAAGATCCATTTAACGGACTAGCTCCTAAAGAACTAATGGCATTTAATATTCCAGATATGGATTCATATTATCCTTGGGAGATAGATAAAGATACCAGTGTAGATATTATTAAAGAATGTGAATCCATTGCATTATCACAAAAAGAGATTGAAAATTCAGATGGAGTAGCATTAAATAATTTTAAAGGTACAAGTATTTATGCTAATTCTAATAAGCTAATAGCAAAAAGAGATTCTAGTATGCATTCAATAAATTGTAGCTTAATTGCAAAGCGTGGCAAAGATTTACAAACTTGTTATGAATACAGTCAAGCTATTGATGCTAATGATTTGAAAGAGCCCAAAAGTATAGGCATTAAAACAGCTAAATTAGCAAGACAAAAACTAGGCTCAAAATCAATAGCTCCGCAAAAATGCCCAGTTATTTTTACTGCTGATTTAGCTGGCGGTATTTTTTCGTATTTAATATCAGCTTTAAGTGGAGCTAAGCAATATAAAAAATCTACATTTTTATTAGACAGTATTGATAAGCTAGTACTGCCTGAAAGCATTAATTTGCTTGAGCTTCCATTTGCAAAAAAAACCATAGGAGCAAAAGCTTTTGATAATGATGGAGTTTTAAAAAAAGAACAATTTTTTATCAAAAATGGCAGAGTAAATAGCTATGTATTAGGGCAATATTCTGCTAATCAGCTAGGGCTAAAAACTACTGCTAATGCTGGTGGAACTAATAATCTTATTGTTGAAGCTAATTGTGATTATGAATTAAAAGAAATGATAAAAACTATGGATAAAGGATTAGTTGTTACTGAGCTTATGGGGCAAGGAGTAAGCATTACAACAGGAGATTATTCGCGTGGTGCTTTTGGTTTTTGGGTAGAAAATGGAGAAATTCAATATCCAGTTTCAAACTTAACTATTGCTGGTAATTTAAAGGATATTTTATTAGATATAGTATATGTTGCTAAAGATGTTGATGTTAGAAAAAATACTAAAGTAGGCTCAATATTAGTAAGTAATATGACAATTGCTGGATAAATATGAAATACGATATTGCAATTATAGGAGGGGGAATTATAGGGCAGGCATTTGCGATTGCTATGATGAAAAAAAGTAATTTAAATATTGCTATTATTGAGCCTAATGAACCTAATCCAAAACTTAGTAACTCATTTCATATTAGGACTAGTGCTATTAATTTAGCATCAGAAAAATTTTTAAAAAATATTGGAGTATGGGATCTTATTAAGCGTAAAAATGCCTTTACATCAACTAAGGTTTGGGATCAAAATTCACCGGGTAATTTAAATTTTTCTGCCAAAGATAAAAACTTAAATCATCTTGGACATATTATTGAAAACGATTATATTCAGTCAGCTATGTTTGAAATTTTAAGCAAAAAAAAAGTAAAGTTTATCTCATCAAAATTACAAAAACTACAAAAAATAAACCAAGGGTATAACCTAAAACTAGAAAATAATTCAGAATTATCCTGTGATTTATTAATTGCAGCAGATGGAAGATTTTCAAAAGTTATAGAATTGTCAAATATTGGATTTAATGAAATTAATTATCAGCAAAAATCCATTACTTGTATTGTTAAAACTAATAAAACTTTACAAAATACTTCTTGGCAAAGATTTTTATCAGATAGTATTGTTGCGTTATTACCACTTAATGATAATACAGCTTGTGCTGTTTGGTCTACTGAAAATTCTTATGCCAATAAATTAATAAAACTTGAGCCAGAAGAATTTGCTGATAAATTAGCAGCTTGCACTGAATATAGATTTGGCAGTCTTAAAGTGATTAGCTTAATTAAACATTTTGATTTAATAGCGCGTCATGCTAAAGAATATGTTAGGGAAAATCTAGCTTTAATTGGAGATGCTGCGCATAGTATTCATCCTCTTGCAGGGCAGGGCTTAAATCTTGGTATCGCTGATGTCAAGGAGCTATCTAAGCAGATACTTATGGCTGATGATAAAATTTTAGGTGATTATTTTATTTTGCATAAATACCAAAAAGCCAGAAAATTTGATAATGAAGTTATGTCTAAAACTATGACAACCTTAAACTATGTTTATAAAAATAATAATGAAATTACAAGATGGCTAAGAGGTTTTGGAATGAATTTTATTGATAAAAATAAAACTTTAAAAATGTTTTTTCAAAAACAGGCTACTGGTAAATCTTAGTTGGCGTAATTATTGCATCTAGTTTTATATCCCAAGGTCTAGATTTGATTTTAGGTACTTTTTGCAGATCAAAAGCTAAGCCATAAATTTTTGGATTGCGGTATTTTTTTTGTCTTTGTTTAAATGATAATGCACGATCATAAAATCCTCCGCCCATTCCGATTCTATTTTTGTGCTCGTCAAAACCAACTAAAGGAATAAATATAATATTAAGACTTTTAGCTCTTAAAATTTGACTTGCACAAGGTTCATCAATACCAAATTTATTTTTTTTAGTTTTCTTACTGTCTTTAGCAAATTTAAGTGTTTTGCCAAGTAGTACTGGTAGATATACACTAAAACCATTACTTTCTAAAAATTTTTTGATATATTTTGGGTTAATTTCACCATTGCTTGCTAAATAAACCGCTATTTTTTTTTGATTTTTAAATCTAGCTATTTTTTGAACATTAGATAATAATTTTCTAGATAATCTATCATTTTCAATATTTTTTATCGATTTTCTTTGTTTTATTAGATTTTTTCTAATTAATTCCATAAATTTACCTTAAATAATTCTTAATTTTTTTTATAAAAATAGTAAATATAATTTATTTTTAAAGCCACATTTATTGTAAGTAATTTCAGCTTTAATTTGCTATTATATTGATTTTTAAGTTCATTAAAACCAGTTTTGCAAAAATATTTACAATATTTAAATTTTCATATAAAATCGGCGTTTAAGTATTTTATATTATCATAATAATTATTGTATTTACAGCATTTAATGTAATTCACACATCAATTATTTTTGAATTTTTTATGGAGGAATGCAATGTTACCTAATCATTCGCAATATGTCATTATAGGAGCCGGAATACATGGTCTTTCAACTGCTTGGAGGCTGGCTGAAAATTTAACAAAATCTGGAGAAAAAGTAGAAGGTAAAATTATAATTGTAGAAAAATCAGGAATTTCTGATGGTGCAACTGGTATTGCTTGCGGAGTTGTTCGTAATAATTACTTTCAACCAGCAATGCGTAAATTAATGGCACATTCAGTTAAAGTTTGGGAAAGTGACCCAGAAGCATTTAGTTATCACTCTGTTGGATATATGCAAATCTCTCCAGAATTAATGCGTGATGATGTAAGACAAATTTATCAAGAACAAAAAGAAATTGGCTATGAAAGTACTTTTATAGAAGGCGAAGCAGAATCTCGTAAATATATGCTAGAGCTATTTGATGATTGGCAAGCAGAAGGCATTACTTCAGTTTTGCATGAAAAATCAGGCGGGTATGCAAATAGCGTTAAATCAATGCAAGGTTTGGCAAAAAAAGTCAAAGCACTTGGAGTAAAAATTATTACAGGAGTTGAAGTAACAGGTTTTGTTAAAAGCTCACAAACTGGATCAGTTACAACTATTAAAACTAATCAAGGCGATATTGGCTGTGAACATGTAGTAGTAGCTCCTGGCCCTTGGGCGCGTAATTTTTGGAGTATGCTTGAATTGCCTAGAAAGATTGAGCTTAAAGACTTACAAGGTAATACTCATAAAGATGTAAATATGTGGCGTTTTTGGCAATTACAAGAAGGAGTTTTAAAAGTAGAGCCTGAATTATTAAGAACAAATGATGGCAAGATTCCTCCGGTTTTGCATGTGGATAGTGATGCTCCTCTTTACTCAGATGTTGACAAGTCTTTAATTACAGATGAATTATGGGGTATTTATTACAAACCAGATTGGGGTTTTGGTGGTATTCAAGGAGGAGCTGCTCCGTATGAAATAAATAAAGCTGCCGAAGAAGTTAATATTGATCCTTATGGAGCTGCAAGTCCAGAATTTATAACTGGTCCAGAATTTTCTAATATGTGGGTTTCGGCTTTAGCTCATTGCCATAAGCGTTTTGAAGGAACTATGCCAAAATATCATAAAGAGCCTTCTGGTGGGATTGGTTGTTTTACTGCAGATAGTTTTCCAGTGATAGATACTTTTAGTAATAATGTTACATTTATTGCTGATAGTAACCATGGTTATAAAATGTTAGGTCTTGGATGTTTAGTAGCAGAAGAAATTTTAGGAAAAACACAAGAATTATTGGAACCTTTTCGTTTTTCTCGTTTCAAAGAAGGTAAATTACATCCAGTTTCTAATAGCCCTTATCCTTGGAGCTAAATTTAATGGGTTATTCTGCTTTTCAAATCTTAAAAGATGCATTATCTGGGTATAAAGGATTAAAGCCTGCTTGGCGTGATGCTGAGCCTAAAGATGGTGGATATGATATTGTTATAATAGGCGGCGGCGGACATGGTCTTGCTACTGCTTATTATTTAGCTAAAAAGCATAATATAACTAATGTTGCTGTACTTGAAAAAGGCTGGATTGGCTCTGGGAATGTAGGTAGAAATACCACTATTATTCGCTCTAATTACTTATTAAAAGGCAATGAGCCTTTTTATGAATTGTCAATGCAGCTTTGGGAAAATCTTGAGCAAGAATTAAATTATAACGCTATGGTATCACAACGCGGCATTATGAATCTAATACATACAGATGCTCAGCGTGATGCATTTATTCGTCGTGCTAATTCTATGTTATTTGCTGGTGCTGGTGCAGAATATTTAAATGCTGATGATGTTAAAGACAGATATCCTTTTCTTGATATGAAAAATGCTAGATTTCCAATTAAAGGGGCATTAGCGCAGCCTCGTGGAGGCACAGTACGGCATGATGCAGTTGCTTGGGGTTATGCAAGAGCGGCAAGTGATTTAGGTGTTGATATTATTCAAAATTGCGAAGTAACAGGTTTTAGTATCGAAAATGACAAATGTGTTGGAGTTAAAACAACTAAAGGAGATATTAAAGCTAATAGAGTAGGATCTTGTGTAGCTGGATCTTCAAGTAGAGTTATGGCTAATGCTGGCATTAAATTACCAATTGAATCTCATGTTTTACAAGCATTTGTAACAGAAGGGCTAAAACCAGTTTTAGGTAATGTTATTACTTTTGGAGCAGGACATTTTTATTGCTCACAATCAAATAAAGGCGGATTAGTTTTTGGCGGTGATATTGATGCTTATAATACATACGCTCAACGCGGTAATTTGCCTGTCGTAGAAGATGTATGTTCTGGCGGTATGGCTATTATGCCTATGATTGGTAGAGTAAGAGTTTTGCGTACTTGGGGTGGGATAATGGATATGTCAATGGATGGCTCTCCATTTATCGATAAAACTCCTATTAAAGAATTGTTTTTTAATGGCGGTTGGTGTTATGGAGGATTTAAGGCAACACCAGCTAGTGGCTATTGTTATGCTCACTTATTGGCAACAGATAACCACCACGAAGTAGCTAATGCATATAGATTAGATCGCTTTAAATATGGCGCTATGATTGATGAAAAAGGTGTTGGGGCACAGCCCAATTTACATTAGGCAAAGTTATGATTATAAATCACCCTTTATTAGGTCCTAGAGATTCTGAAGAATTTGTATATTTAGGCTCTGCTGAATTAATAAATCGCCCTGATTGGCAAAATGAAACTGCGCCAGAAGATTTTCATAATTATCAATATATTAGAGAAAATATAGCAGGAGAAAATCGTGAATTATGGTATCACGAACAAGGCGATCAGTCATGGTTAGTAGTTACTCGTAATACCTTAACTCATGAAATATCAAAAGTTGAATTAGCAACAGAAGTTGCTAAAAAAATGGGCAGAACAAAATGAGTCAAGAAAATAGAATAAAAGGAGGATTAATAGATAGAGAAAAGTCTTTTAATTTTACTTTTAATGGAGAAGTTTTACAAGGATATGATGGTGATACTCTTGCTTCTGCATTGCTTGCAAATAATAAACATTTAGTTGGAAGATCTTTTAAATATCATCGCCCAAGAGGGATTTTAACAGCTGGCTCTCAAGAACCAAATGCAATAATGGAAATTGGTACAGGTGCTTATAAAGACCCAAACACTAGAGCTACTATAACTAGATTATATGATGGTTTAGAAGCTAATTCGCAAAATCATAGAGGTCCGCTAAAATTTGATTTTATGGCTATTAATGATTTTTTATCTACATTTTTAACAGCTGGTTTTTATTACAAAACATTTATGTGGCCAAAATCTTTTTGGGAAAGATTTTATGAGCCAGTTATTCGTAATTCTGCAGGTTTAGGCAGAATCTCTATGTTAGAGGATCCCGATACTTATGATAAAGGTTTTCGCTATTGCGATATTTTAATTATTGGTGCTGGAGCTACTGGAATTTCTGCAGCATTGGTTGCAGCTGAATCTGGCGCAAAAGTTATTTTAGCTGATGAAGATTTTTTAATGGGTGGCAGATTAAATACAGAGCATAATGAAATAGATAATATAAAAGGAAATGAATGGGCTAAGCAAATGATAGCAAAGCTAGCCACTATGAAAAATGTAACATTGATGTCAGATACAACAGTTTTTGGTATATATGATCATGGTATTTATGGAGCTATTGAAAATAGATATTTAGAAGCTAGAAATAATAACAAGCCACGCCAAGTTAATTGGCGTATTTATGCTAAACGAGCGATTTTGTGTACAGGAGCTACAGAAAGACCAATAGCATTTGCTAATAATGATCGTCCTGGAATTATGCTATCAGGTGCAGTAAGAACTTATGTTAATAGATTTGCGGTTGCTCCCGGTAAAAGAGTTAGTATTTATACGAATAATGATGAAGGCTGGAGGACAGCGAAAGATTTAACTGACAAAGGCGTTAATGTAGTAGCTATTGTTGATAGTCGTGATATTGAGCCTGTATTGCCTATTGATGCTGAAATATTTGTTGGTACTGATGTTGTAAATACCAAATCTCGAATGGCTATTAGTGCAATTAAACTTTCAAATGGAAAAACAATCCAAACCGATAATTTAGCTGTTTCTGGTGGTTGGAATCCTAATTTACATTTAACTTGTCATCATGGCGGTTCTCCAATTTGGAATCAATATCTAGCTACATTTGTACCTGGCAATTCAAAAACACCTGCAGGATTGTTTGTTGCTGGTCGTGCAAATGGCACAATGGATATTTGTGATGCAATTATTGAAGGACATAAAACAGGATTAAATGTTTCTAAAGAATTAGGATTTAAAGATGTTAATCTCAAGCCTGCATCAACTGACAGCAAGCCTTATAATATTACAGCGCGCTGGAGTGTTGATAGTGGCAAAGATAGAGCTTGGGTAGATTTTCAAAATGATGTAACTGTAAAAGATATTATATTAGCTAATAAAGAAGGGTTCAATTCAGTTGAGCATGTTAAGCGTTATACAACTTTAGGGATGGCTACCGACCAAGGCAAAACTTCTAGTGTTTTAGGGGTTGGAATTATAGCTGAAAATTTAAGTAAAAGCATTGATGATACCGGGACAACTGTTTTTCGCCCACCATATTCCCCTGTTGCAATTGGTGCTTTTGCAGGCAGAAGAAGAGGAAAAGAATTTTCTCCTACAAGATTTACTCCAACTCATAGCTGGGCTGATGAGCAAAATGCTATTTTTGTTGAAGTAGGCATGTGGTATCGTTCTCAATGGTTTCCTAAAAAAGGAGAGACCTTTTGGCGTGATTCTGTTGATAGGGAAGTTATACAAACAAGAAAATCTGTTGGCATTTGTGATGTAACTACATTAGGAAAAATTGATTTAAAAGGAGAAGATGTATCTGAATTTTTAAATAAAATTTATGTTAATGCCTTTGCAAAATTGCCAGTAGGTAAAACTCGTTATGGGCTTATGTTGCGTGAAGACGGCATGGCAATGGATGATGGTACAACAGCAAGATTATCCGAAAATCATTTTGTTATGACAACAACAACGGCAAATGCTGTTAACGTTTATCGTCATATGCAATTTTGCCATCAATGTTTGTGGCCTGATTTAGATGTTCATATGATATCTGTAACTGAGCAGTATGCACAATATGCTGTTGCAGGGCCTAATTCTCGTAAATTATTGCAAAAAGTTGTTGATCCAGAATTTAATATATCAAATGAAGCATTCCCATTTATGGGGGCAGGAGAAATTACAGTTTGTAACGGGATACCAGCTAGATTGTTTAGAATATCTTTTTCTGGTGAGCTTGCGTATGAAGTTGCTGTACAAACTCGTTATGGCGACTCTTTTATGCGTGCGCTAATGCAAGCAGGAGAAGAGTTTGATGTTATTCCTTATGGGACTGAAGCGCTAGGAGTTATGAGAATAGAAAAAGGACATGCTGCTGGTCCTGAGCTTAATGGCCAAACTAGTGCCTATGATCTTGGAATGGGAGGATTAGTTTCTGGCAAAAAAGACTTTATAGGATATACTTTGGGGTTAAGAGAAGATTTACAAAAAAGTGATAGAATGCAAATGGTTGGCTTTAAGCCAGTAGATAAAAATGCATTACTAAATAAAGATCATTCATTAGCTGGCGCTCATCTTATATCTTTAGATGGCAGTCCGACAACTGAAGATGACGAAGGGTGGATTTCATCATCTGTTTATTCACCTACTTTAGGGCATTATATTGGTTTAGGATTTATAAAAAACGGATTAAAAAGAAAAGGCGAAATAGTTAAAGCGGTCGACTTAGCTAGAGATAGCGAAGTAGAAGTCAAAATTTGCAGCCCTCACTTTTTTGATCCAGAAGGAAAGCGTTTATATGTCTAATTATAATATTACCAAAAAACCTGCTTTAGGAGGAATAAAGCACGAATTTAATGATGTTTTTGTTGCTGAAGTAACTGATCATTCTTTAGTTATGATGGCTATGCCACAAAAAAAAATTGATGAAATAGCAAAAGAATTAAATGACAATCAAGAGTTATCTATTCCATCTATGGGTAAATCTAGTAAATCTAAGGATAATCTTATTACATTATGGAGATTACAAAAAAATCAAGTTATGGCATATTTTCCTTATGAAAACCATGATGCAGAATCATATATAAGCAAAAAACTTAGCACTAAAGCCTATTACACAGATCAATCTGATGCATTTTCTATGATTAATATAAGCGGCAAAAATGCTTATCTAGCATTAGAGCGTATATGTCCTATTGATTTAGATACTAATGTTTTTGTTGTAGGTAGTGTTGCAAGAACTATTATGGAGCATATAGGCACTATAATATATAAAAATGATACAGATTCATTTATACTTTTAGTGATGCGTTCTTTTTCTAAATCTATTATGCACGCTATAGAAGTTTCTATTAAAAACACTCAATAATAAAACTGGTTTAAATAAAATTAAGTTAATCTTCTTTTAGAATATTTACTAATTTTTTTGCACTTGATTCCACTAAGGATAAATTTTTTCCTTCAACCATAACTCTAATTAAAGCCTCTGTTCCAGAGGTGCGGATTAATGTTCTACCTTCATCTCCTAATAATTTTTCTATTTGTAGCTGACATTCTTTTAATTCTTTATGGTTAATTAAGTCAATTTTATTTTTAGTTTTAATATTTTCAATAATTTGAGGATATTTTTTCATTTCTTGTTTTAATTCATTAAGGCTACAATTGCTTTCATATAGTATTTCTAAAATTTGCAAAGCAGCAATAATGCCATCGCCTGATGTAGTTTTATCACGACAAATTATATGTCCAGAAGGCTCACCTCCTAGTATAATATTATTATCTTCCATTTTTTCTAAAACATATCTATCGCCAACATCAGCTTCTATAAACTTAATATCTAGATTCTTTAGGCTATGACGCATGCCTAAATTAGACATTTTAGTTCCAACTACTGAGTTATTAGTTAATCTATTTTGAGACTTCCATGCTTTTGCAATAATAAAAATTAACTCGTCACCATCAACTATCTCGCCTTTATGGTCAACCATAATTACTCTATCTCCATCTCCATCAAATGCTATACCTAGGCTTAGGTTATTTTGTAATACTGTTTTTTGTAGTCTTTTAGTACTAGTAGCTCCACATTCATAGTTAATGTTAAAACCATCAGGCTTATCATTGATAATTTTGAGTTTTGAGCCTAATCCAGAAAATACTTTTTTTGCAATATGATAGGTTGCGCCATTCGCACAATCAATAACAATAGAAAGATTATTGAGCTTAATTTTATTATTAAAAGATTTTTTACAAAAAGCTATATATGACTCTAGAGCTTGTTCATGTCTTTGGGCTTTGCCAATTTTATCGCTACCTACACTAATAAGAGGCTCTAATATTTTTTTTTCAATTTCTTGTTGGGCTTTAGAATCTA
>CAKMYR010000028.1 GCA_929200175.1 uncultured Gammaproteobacteria bacterium | reverse complement strand
TGATACTTATCAAAATTATGAATTACAAGCAGATAATAGAGACGAATTAAAATCCTATTTACAAAAAAATAATATTGGCACTTTAATTCAATGGGGAGGAATCGCTTTACATCAATTTAGCCAGCTTGGCTTTAGTCATAGTTTGCCGAATACAGAAAAGTTTTTTAAAAACTGTATTATGTTGCCTATGAATGTTTTTATTAACGATGATGATGTTGATTATATTTGTGAAAAAATTATCCAATTTTATAAAAAATAATGATTAAAAGATTATTAGATGTATTTATATCTTTTTTTTTCTTAGTAATTTTAAGTCCTATTTTGCTGATAGCTATGATTTTAATTTGGCAACAGGATAAAAAATCTCCTATTTATATAAGTCATAGAGTTGGTAAAAATAAAAAAATATTTAATATGATAAAACTAAGATCAATGGTTATTGATGCTGATAAAAGTGGAATTAACTCTACTAGCTCTAATGATAATAGAATAACTAAAATAGGTCATTTTATTCGTAATTATAAATTAGACGAATTGATGCAATTATGGAATGTTTTATTAGGAGATATGAGTTTAGTTGGTCCAAGACCTAACGTAAAACAAGAAACAGATTTATATACAAATATTGAAAATGGATTATTAACTATAAAGCCGGGAATTACAGATTTATCTTCTATTATTTTTTATGATGAAGGTGAAATTTTAAAAAACAAAGAAGATCCAGATTTATCATATAATCAACTTATAAGGCCTTGGAAAAGCAGATTAGGATTAATTTATGTAAAAAACCAATCATTATTTTTAGATTTAAAAATTATTTTATATACATTTATAGTTATTTTTTTTAGAAAAATGGCAATTAATTTAGTAGTTTTACAATTAAAAAAAATGAATGTTGATGAAAATATAATTAATGTTGCAACTAGGAAAAATCAACTTTATCCTTTTAATCCGCCCGGAGCTAAAGATATTGTTAATAATATAAATACTTAGGACATGTTAAAAAAAATAATAAAATTATCCAGAGTTAAAAAACAATTAATAGCTTTATTTTTTGATTCTATATTTATTATGTTAATAGTTCCAATATCTTTTTTTATTAGATTAGGCTATTGGAATTTTTACGAAAAAAATTTAATTGTTGCAATAATAGCAGCGCCAATTATTGCAATTCCAATTTTTATAAAATTAGGCTTATATCGTGCAATTATTCGTTATATTGGCTTTCAAGCCTTATTATCTATTTTAAAGGCAGTTTCATTATATGCACTAATTTGGGGTTTATTAGTATTTATGTTAAGAATAGAGGTTATACCACGCTCTGCTATTTTCATAAATTGGTCATTAGCTATATTAGCAATTGGAGGTTTAAGAGTAATTGCTAAATGGTTGCTTGTTAATAACAAAGCCATAACAAATAAAAATGATACTAAACGCATAAATATTTTGTGGAGATTCTAGCCTTAGCTTTAACACACTCTATTCAATATAAATTAATTGGATTTATTGATGATTCAAAAGATTTGCAAGGTAGTAATATTAGAGGTGTTAGTATTTATGCTGATAATAAAATTACTGATTTAATTGAAAAATTTAAAATACATGAGATATTAATAGCAATACCATCTGCTTCACTTAATGTACGTCGCAGAATAATTAATAAAATTGAATCTTATCCCATTATTGTTAGAACACTTCCTAGTATTTTAGAATTAGCAAAAGGCAATATAGGGATTGATGATTTACGCAAAGTAAATATTAATGATTTATTAGGTCGTGATCCTGTAGCTGCTGAAGAAAAACTATTAAGTAAAAATATAACTAATAAAATTGTTATGGTAACTGGAGCTGGAGGATCAATTGGAGTTGAGCTTTGTGTACAGATTATTTTATTAAAACCTAAATGTTTGATTTTATATGAAATTAGCGAATTTGCACTATATAAGATTGAGAAAAAATTAGTAAGTATTAATTCTAATAATATTAGTATTTATCCAATACTAGGAAGTATTAATAATCTTAATAGATTAAATAATATTATGAAGAATTTTAATGTACAAACTATTTATCATGCCGCAGCTTATAAACATGTAATAATGGTAGAGTTAAATAATATTGAAGGCGCTAAAAATAATATACTTGGAACACTTAATTGCGCGCTTGCTGCTATTGATAATAATGTTGAAGTATTTGTTTTAATTTCATCGGATAAAGCTGTTAGACCAACTAGTACTATGGGTGCTACTAAGCGTTTTGCCGAGCTTATATTACAAGCTTTAGCAACAGAGCAAAATACTACTTTATTTACTATGGTTCGGTTTGGTAATGTGCTAGATTCTAGCGGATCTGTTGTCCCTTTATTTAAAGATCAGATTAAAAAAGGAGGCCCAGTTACTGTTACAGATATTAATGTAATAAGATATTTTATGACTGTATCAGAAGCAGTAGAGTTAGTTATCCAAGCAAGTGCTATGAGTAAAGGTGGCGATGTTTTTGTACTTGATATGGGTGAGCCAATAAGCATTAAAGATTTAGCGATAAAAATGATTAATTTAAGTGGCTTTAAAGTTAAAGATTAGCAAAATCCAAATGGAGATATTGAGATAATTTATACAGGATAAAACATGGGAAAAAGTACATGAAGAGCCACTAACCAATTAAAATATAAGCTATAATAATCGCATTATGCGAGCTAAAGAATACAAAATGCCATGGGATAAATTAAAACCAATAATTGATGAATTAGATATAGCTATTAATAATAATAATCATGAAAAACTACGCAATTTATTAATTAAGGTTGTTCCTGATTTTAAACCGCAATACCAAATCGAAGATTTGTCATATAATCATAATAATAAAAACAATATAACAGATAATAATTAATATGGAAATATTAGTAACAGGTGGTAGTGGTTATATTGGATCACATACTGTAATAGAATTAATTAATTTTGGCTATAAGGTTGTAGTAGTAGATAATCTTTGTAATTCAAAGATAGAATCATTAAAACGAGTTGAGAAATTAACCAATTCTAAAATACCTTTTTATAAATTAGATGTGCGTGATAAAAAAGCACTTAAAAAAATATTTGAAAAACATGATATTTATGCTGTTATTCATTTTGCTGGTTTAAAATCAGTTAGTGATTCAATAATAAACCCAACTTATTATTATGATGTTAATGTTGGTGGTGCAATTTGTATTATGCAATTAGTACAAGAATTTGCTTGTAAATCATTTATATTTAGTTCATCTGCTACTGTATACGGCAATCCAAGTAAGGTGCCTATTAAAGAAACTTTTCCGCTTTGTGCAGTTAATCCTTATGGGCGTTCAAAGCTAATGGTTGAAAATATTTTGCAAGATATGTTATTAGCAAATACTGATTGCAAAATAGCATTATTAAGATATTTTAATCCAGTAGGTGCTCATGTAAGTGGTTTGATTGGTGAAAATCCAAAAAATACTCCTAACAACCTAATGCCTTATATTTCTCAAGTAGCAATTGGAAAGTTAGATAAACTAAAAATATTTGGAGCTGATTATAATACTTCTGATGGTACTGGAGTACGCGATTATATCCATGTTATAGATTTAGCAAGAGGACATATTAAAGCCTTAGAATATTTAGAAAATAATCAGCTATTAATAGCAAATTTAGGTACAGGAAAAGGTTATTCAGTATTAGATCTTATTAAAACTTTTGAGGCAACTACAAAAAAGAAAATACCATATGAGATAGTTGCTAGAAGAAAAGGAGATGTTGCTACTTGTTATACAGATACCTCATATGCGTTTAAAAAATTAAATTGGCAAGCTAAATATAAATTAGACAAAATGTGCAAAGACACTTGGCGTTGGCAAAAAAATAATCCTAATGGTTATTAATTTATATTTTTTATAAAAATTTATTTATATCAATCTAGGTTAGAGCTTCCAATATATTCATGAAATCTTTTACATAAAATAGTTGCTGATTTAATATCAGTTGGATTTATATCTTTGATTAAATAATAAGAAGCGCCAGAGCCTTTAATTAAACTACCTAAATCTATTTGTTTACCATTATCAAAATCATCTTCATCTTTAATATTGTTGGATTTTGAGATATAAACATGGTAATCAGGGCCAGGACTTGATTTAAAATTTTTATCAAGTTGAATATAAAATTGATTATCTTTTTTAACTATATAAATATCACCACTTGCATTATGCAAAAAGTCTTGCCCTTTAGCATTTGTATCAATAGAGCCTTTTTTAATTGCAGAATCTTTTGGATTACTAATAATAAATTCATCTTTGGCAAAGCGACTTTTAATATCTTTAGCATGACCTGTGATTACATCTAAAACTCCAGCATTGATTGGTAAAGATAAAAATAATATAGTAAATATTGTTATTGTGGTTTTTGTCATAATTAATCCATTATTTTAAATTAGTTTTATTTTAGCAAAATTAACCATTAAAAGCTTGCTCTGATTTTAAATATTCAATTTCTTGTTTTGTGCTTTCTCTTTTTAAAATTAAATTTCTATGTGGAAATCTGCCAAATTTTTTAATAATATTTTTATGATGTTTTGCAAATTCTAGATTTTTCATTAGCTTATATTTTTCAAATAGTTTTATTGCTAAATTTTGATGTTCAAGATTTTCGCTGTGCATAAGTGGCATAAAAAGAAAAATAAGCTTTTTTTGCTCTATATCTTTATCGAAGCCTTTTTTTAAGGCATGTAAGGTAATTTCTATCGCCTTTTTTTCGGTTTTAAAGCTAGCTTTTTTACCTCTGTACATATTTAGTGGAAATTGATCAAAAATAATTATAAGCGCCAAACAACCATCTGCTTTATTCATCCAGTTGTCATAATAACCAACATTTGCTTGTTGCCAAATTTTTTCATATTTATTTTTAATCTGGATATCTATTTCTTTGGTAGATGAAAACCAGTATTTTTGGATTTCATCAGAATACCAATAATTTATAATATCAATAGGCTCCATAAAGTTGTTTTTAATAATTTTTATTCAACGGTAACTGATTTAGCAAGATTACGCGGTTGATCTACATTAGTTTTTTTAATTAAAGCTACATGATAACTAAGTAATTGGAGTGGAATAGTAAAAATAATTGGCGCTGTAATAACGCCAAGATTAGTGGTAGTTGGAATTATTGTCATATTTTGCATTTTTGTAATTTGAGATTTTTCATCTTCAAAAACAATCATTTTAGAACCACGAGATTTTACTTCTTGCAAATTTGATTTTAATTTATCAAGAAGATCATTTTTTGGTGCTATTGCAATTACTGGAGTATCTTTATCAATAAGCGCAATAGGCCCGTGTTTTAATTCTCCTGCAGGATATGCTTCTGCATGGATATAGCTTATTTCTTTAAGTTTTAAAGCGCCTTCCATAGCAATAGCATGCATAGATCCTCTGCCTATAAATATAGCATTAAATTTATTTTTAAAAGTTTTAGCTAATTGTTTTATTTGCTCTTCTTGTTTTAATGTTTTTGATATTAATCCTGGCAATTTATTTAAGCCATCAACAATTTTAGCTTCTTGTTGTTTTGATATTTTATTATGACATTTACCAATAACAACAGTTAATAATGCAAGAGATGCTAATTGGGTAGTAAAAGCTTTAGTAGAAGCTACACCAATTTCTGGACCTGCATGGGTTAAAAAAGTTAATTTTGATTCACGAGTAAGGCTAGATTCTGCGCAATTACAAATACTTAAGGTATAAATTTTTTTATCTAACTTTTTAACTGTTTTTATAGCTGCCAAAGTATCTGCTGTTTCACCACTTTGAGATATAAAAATAAATAGCGTATCATCAAAAATAATAGGATTACGATAACGATATTCACTTGCCACTTCAACATTAGTGGAAATTTTGGCAATGCCTTCTAGCCAATATTTAGCGACCAAGCCAGCATTATAACTAGTGCCACAGGCTATAATTTGAATGTGTTTAATTTTACTAAAAATTTTTTCAGCTTGATAACCAAATGCTGATGCAAGTACTGATTTTTTAGTAATACGAGATTCTAGAGTATCTTGAATTGCTTGTGGTTGTTCAAAAATTTCTTTTTGCATGTAATGCTTATAATTGCCTAATGATATTTGACCACTTTTTAGCTTTGATATCTTAGTTTGTCTTTTTATTGGATTACAATTTTTATCAAATATAGAGATAGAATCAATTCCAATATTGGCAATATCACCGTCTTTTAAATATATAAATTTTTTAGTTACATTTATTAGTGCCATTTGATCAGAGGCGATAAAATTACCATCTTTGCCAATACCAATAATTAATGGAGAGTTATTTTTTACTGCAACTACTTGATTTGGATATTGGTTAGAAATAACTCCAATACCATAAGAGCCTTCAAAATTTTTGACGGCTTTTTGAACAGCTTTTACTAGATTTTTTTCGCTTTGTAGATATTCATGTATTTCATGAACTATAACTTCAGTATCTGTATCAGAGGTAAATTTATAACCCTTTTTTTTCTGTTTAGCTTTTAATTTAGCAAAATTTTCAATAATTCCATTATGAACTACACTAATTACATTATTACAAATATGTGGATGTGCATTACGATTTGATGGCTCTCCATGTGTTGCCCAACGATTATGAGCAATACCTATTTTGCTTTCAAATGTAGTTTTTTTATTTTTTATTTTTTGTTCAAGATTATTAATTTTACCAACTGATCTAGAACGATTAAATTTATTGTTTTTAGTTAAAACAATAATTCCAGCAGAATCATATCCACGATATTCTAGTTTTTTTAAGCCATCAATCAATATAGGAGTAATATTATTCCTACAAATGCCACCAATTATGCCGCACATATTTTTAAATAATTAAGATATAAGTTAATTTATAATAATCAGATTTATAACAGCTTTTATTTTAACATTTATTTAATGACTTCAAATAAGATAAAATCTAATATTATGTAGAAATAAGTTAGTATTAAAAATGGCAAATTTATTAAAAATTAACTCTGAAAATCCCCAAAAACGCCTAATTAAAAAAGTAGTAGAGGCATTGCATTCTGATGCTGTTATTATCTATCCAACTGATTCTGGTTATGCGCTAGGAACAACAATAGGAAATAAAAAAGGAATAGAGCGTATTAAGATTATTCGTAATTTAAAAGCAAGCCATCATTTTACTTTAATTATGCGTAACTTATCTCATATTGGCGAATATGCAAAATTAAATAATAGCGCTTTTAGGTTATTAAAAAAAATTATTCCAGGACCATATACATTTATTTTAGAAATTATGAAAGATGTGCCAAGAAAAATATTACATGAAAAGAAAAAAACTATCGGGATTAGAGTGCCTAATAACAATATAACACAATCAATATTAGAAGAATTAGAATATCCAATTATGAGTGTATCGTTGGCGACTGATGGCGATGATTTTTTTGATTTTGATAATATATTTGACGCAATGAAAAATAAAGTTGATATTATTATTGATGGCGGACATTGCCCAACAAGACAAACCACAGTCATTGATTTGTCTGGCAATAACATCAATATTATTCGTCAAGGGTTGGGTGATACTTCTTTTATTTATTAGTAGCAAGTATAATTATAGAATTATATTTACTATTTTATATTATGAAAACCAAAGAAATTAGACAAAGATTTTTAGATTATTTTGTATCAAAAGATCATATTTTAGAGCCTAGCTCATCACTTATTCCTCATAATGATAAAACTTTATTATTCGTAAATTCTGGCATGGTGCCTTTTAAAAATATATTTAACGGATTAGAAAAAATTGATTATAAACGCATTGTTTCTTGTCAAACTTGCGTAAGAGCTGGCGGCAAGCACAATGATCTTGAAAATGTTGGTTATACTGCACGTCATCATACTTTTTTTGAAATGTTAGGCAATTTTAGTTTTGGTGATTATTTTAAACGCGAGGCTATTATTTATTCTTGGGATTTTTTAACAGTTAATCTAGGAATTCCAAAAGAAAGACTTTGGGTTAGTGTATTTGAAAATGATGATGAGGCTGAAAATATTTGGATAAATGAAATAGGATTTCCAAAAAGTAAAATTTCTCGTTGCGGCGCTAAGGATAATTTTTGGCAAATGGGAAATACCGGTCCTTGTGGTCCTTGTAGTGAAATTTTTTATGATTATGGAGATCATATTTATGGCGGACCTCCAGGTCATGCTGATGAAGATGGAGATAGATATACTGAAATTTGGAATTTAGTTTTTACTCAATATGATAAACAAGAAGATGGTTATTTAAAGCCTTTAGACGCACCTTGTGTTGATACTGGAATGGGATTAGAAAGAATAGCTTCAGTATTACAGAATAAAAATAATAATTACGATACTGATATTTTTAAAGAATTAATTAAAAAAATTATTAGTTTTACTGACAAAGAAAAAAATATTAAAACTGATAATTCGTCCGTTAGAGTAATTGCTGATCATATTCGCTCTGTAGTATTTATGATAGCTGATGGAGTAATTCCATCAAACGAAGGTAGAGGATATGTACTTAGAAGAATTATTCGTCGTGCTATTCGTCATGGCCATAATATAGGAATTAATAAATTATTTTTTTATCTTTTAGCTCCAGTATTAGCCTTAGATACTAAAGATATTTATCCAAAAATTAAAAATTCTTTGGCGAATATAGAAAAAATAATTAAGAATGAAGAAAGTAAATTTATTAAAACTTTAGATCAAGGACTTAAAATCTTACAAGAAACTATTGCAAGCTCTAAAAGTACAAAAATTAATGGAGATATAGTTTTTAAACTCTATGATACTTATGGTTTTCCAGTTGATATGACTGCTGATATAGCTCGTGAAAATAATTTGTCTATAGATATTCCTGGATTTGAAGCGAAGATGAGCAAACAAAAACATAGAGCTCGAAAAACTGGAGATTTTAATAGTACAAAAAAAACTTTTAATTTAAAAAAAGAAACTGATTTTTTGGGATATCAACAATTAGAAAATACTTCAGCTATAACAGCTATTATTAAAGATGGGAAATTAGTTGATACTTTAGTTATTAATGATGAAGCTATAATTATTTTAGATAAAACAAGTTTTTACGCCGAATCAGGTGGCCAAGTTGGAGATATAGGTGTTTTAGTAAATAAAAAAGCAGAATTTATAGTTAATGATACCCAGCAACAGCCATCAAAAGTATTTGAGCATTATGGCAAATTAAAAACAGGCACTTTAAAAATAGGTGATAAATTAGAAGCAAAAGTTAATATTAATCATCGTAAAGCTGTAGAAAGAAATCATTCAGCAACCCATCTACTACACGCTGCTTTAAAAGAAGTATTATCAGAAAATATTGCTCAAAAGGGCTCTTTAGTTGATAGTAATAAACTTAGGTTTGATTTTTCATATGATGATTATATAACTAAAAAAGATCTGCTTAAAATTGAAAGTATTGTAAATGATAAAATTTTAGAAAATACTAAAGTTAATGTTGATATTACTGATATTAAAACCGCTAAAAAAATAGGTGCTGTCGCTTTATTTGGCGAAAAATATGGCGATAAGGTTAGAGTTTTAACTATGGGCAAAAATGACTTCTCAATAGAATTATGTGGTGGTACCCATGTTGAATATTTAGGTAGTATTGGTCCATTTAGAATTGTTTATGAATCTGGAGTTTCCGCAGGAGTTAGGCGTATTGAGGCAGTTACTGGAGATGTTGCTTATCAGTTTGATAAAAATATTGCAGATGATTTATCTAAAATAGCTGATATAGCTAAAACCAATAATAATAAAGTTGTTGAAAAAGTATCTAAATTAATAAAACAACAAAAAGATTTAGAAAAACAAATTGCCCAGTTACAAAAACAATTAACTTTAAATAAAAGTGAAAAAATATTAACCCAAGCAATTGAAATAAACGACATAAAATTTTTAGCTACTAAAATACAAGATGTTGATGCTAAAGATTTGCGTTATATGATTGACAAATTAAAAGATAAATTATTATCAGCTGTTATTATATTAGCTACAGTAAAAGATGGTAGAGTTTTATTAGTTGCTGGAGTTACAAAAAATTTAATAACTAAATATAATGCTGGGAAAATTGTAAGTCATGTTGCTAGTAAAATTGATGGCAAAGGTGGCGGTAGAGCTGATATGGCGCAAGGAGGAGGTACGCAAATTAATAAGCTAGATGCTGCACTTTCGTCTGTTAGGAGTTTATTGTAATTAATTATAATCAATAAATAAAGTAAACTAAAATAGCAAAAACAGGAGCTATTGTTAAGTTTAATAATACTCCAGAGCGTGCCATATTCATAACAGATATATCATTACTATTAAATATTATTGCATTAGGTACAGTTGCTGTTGGCAACATAAATGCGCTTGATGCAGTAATTGCTACAGTAGTTGCTAACAACATTGGATCAATTCCAATATTAGTTGCTAAAGTCCAGACAACTGGTATTAAAATAATTGTTGTTGCTGTATTGGAGTTAACTTCTGTTAGAAATGTTATTATTAAAGCTATTAAGATTAATAGCGCTAATAAAGGTAAAACCCCTACAAAATCAATATAAGATCCTACCCAGGGCATAATATTGGTACTTTTTAAGACAACGGTTAAAGCAATACCACCACCAATTAAAATAAGTACAGACCAAGGGATATTATTTACTACATTACTCCAAGACAAGATACTTGTTTTTTGACTACCTTTAATAATAAATAATAAAATAGCGCCAGTCATTATAATACTAGTATCAGTTAAAGAACCGGCTATAGGTAAAAGATTTTTTATAAAATCACTAGACTTAAATAACCAAAAGAAAATAATTATAGAAAATAAAGTAATAATAATTTTTTCGTTATATGATATTTTTCCTAATTCTTTATATTCTTTTTCTATAGTTTTTGTAAGGTTAATATCTATATCATCTGTAATTTTAAAAATAACTCTAGTCATCATAAAATACATAATAGTAAGTCCAGTAATAGCTACTGGTAAACCTATCATTAGCCAATCTACAAACTCTATTTTTATATTGCCTAAAAGTTTAGCTTGACTAGCTAATACTGCATTAGGAGGAGTTCCAATTAATGTAGCAATTCCTCCAATTGAGGCTGAATGTGCTAATACTAATAATAAACATTTTTTATATGATGAATTATCATTTGTGCTAGCTTGATTAACATGATTAAAAATCGTTATAACCACTGGCAACATAGTAATTGTTGCACTTGCATTAGAAATCCACATTGAAATAAAAGCTGTAGCGATAATAATACTTAATATAATTTTTCGTTTGGAAAAACCAATAATATTAATAATAGATAGCGCTATTCTTTTATTTAGCCCTGTTATTTCAAAAGCAATAGCAAATAAACTACCGCCTAATATTAGAAATATAATAGGATGAGCATAACCTAGGCTTAGAGCTTTAGCTTGTATATCAGTAAAAATAGGAATAATAACTATAGGCAAAAGAGCTGTAATATGAATTGCAATAACTTGTCCTACCCACCAAACAACCATCCATAATAATAATCCAAAAACAGTCATATCAATTGAATTTAAACCTGTAAAAGGTTCGATAATTGAAAAAAATATAAATATTAAAGGCCCTAAGAATAAAAGAATAGTTTTCATTTTTAAATTATTTAAATAATATTAATTTGTTTTAAGCAGTGTTATAATTTGAAATAATTTTAACTTATTAATATGATTGAATTATGAAAAAATTATTATTATTTCAACATATCGAGTGTGAGCATCCTGGATCTTTAAGAAGATTTTTAAATCGTGATAAGGTACAAGTTTGTACTGTAAATTTAAATCAAGGTGATATTATTCCTAAATTAGAAGACTATGATGCTTTATGGGTTATGGGAGGACCAATGGATGTTTGGGATACTGATGAAAATCCTTGGTTAATTGATGAAAAACAAGCAATTTATAAATGGGTAAGAGAATTAAAAAAGCCTTATTTAGGGTTATGTTTGGGGCACCAATTATTAGCTGACGCCTTAGATGGAAGTTGCGATTTACAGCCAACGCCAGAAATTGGAATATTAAAAATTAATTTAACTAAAGAAGGCATAAATGATCCTATATTTACTGGCATGCCCAATGTTCAAGAATGTTTACAATGGCATTCTGTTAGGGTTAATAAAATTCCTACAAATGCAGTAATTTTAGCAGAATCAAAAGAATGCAAAGTACAAGCTATGAGAGTTGGCAATAATGCTTGGTCTATGCAGTATCATGTAGAAATTGAAGAAGATACAATAGAAAATTGGTCAAAAGTTCCAGCTTATTGGGATGCTTTAATCAAAACTATAGGGCTTGATGGTTTTAAAAAAATGAAAAATCAAGCAAATTCTAATATCAATAATTTTTTGCATTACTCAAGTGTTTTGTACAAAAATTTTGTTAACAATATTTAAATTATGAAAAAAATTTTATACAATTATTACAAAACTAAATATAACAAAAAATTAAAAATAGCAGAATTTAATAATGAAATATGTTTATGTGATTGGATTGATAGACCAAATAGAGCTCAGATAGATAATACTTTAAAAATAAATACTAAAGCTGATTTTGTATTTGATAAAAATAACCAATCTAAACTTATTAACGAAACTATTAATCAATTAGAAGATTATTTTGCAAAG
>CAKMYR010000027.1 GCA_929200175.1 uncultured Gammaproteobacteria bacterium | reverse complement strand
TTATTGGTGTACTGCTGATGTTGGATGGATAACTGGGCATTCTTATATTATCTACGGACCATTAGCAAATGGTGGTATTACATTAATGTTTGAAGGTACTCCTACTTATCCAGATGCTTCACGCTTTTGGCAGGTAGTAGATAAACACAAAGTTGATATATTTTATACAGCTCCTACAGCTATTCGTGCTTTAATGGGTGCTGGTGATAATTTTGTGAAAAATACTTCTAGAGCTAGCCTTAAGGTTTTAGGGACTGTTGGAGAACCAATTAATCCTAAAGCTTGGGAATGGTACTATAAAGTTATTGGCAATAGTAATTGTCCAATTGCAGATACTTGGTGGCAGACAGAAACAGGCGGACATATGATTACACCATTACCTTATACTTATGGATTAAAGCCTGGTTCAGCTGGCAAGCCATTTTTTGGTATTGAGCCACAAATTGTTGATGAAAAAGGCAAAGTATTAAAAGGCGAAGCTGAAGGAATATTAGCAATATCTAGCTCGTGGCCAGGACAAATGCGTACACTTTATAACAATCATGACAGGTTTTTTAAAACTTATTTTTCTATTTTTCCTGGCAAGTATTTTCCCGGTGATGGAGCACAAAGAGATGCAGATGGTTATTACTGGATTACTGGGCGAATTGATGATGTTTTAAATGTTTCAGGTCATCGTTTAGGAACTGCAGAAATTGAGTCTGCATTGGTATTGCATAAAAATATATCTGAGGCAGCAGTAGTTGGTTATTCGCATGATATTAAGGGGCAGGGTATTTATGCCTATGTCTCTGTTGTAAGTGGTATTAATCCAAGTGATAAACTTAAATCAGAGTTAATTGAGTTAGTGCGTAGCGAAATTGGACCAAT
Source organism: uncultured Gammaproteobacteria bacterium (assembly GCA_929200175.1). GTDB lineage: Bacteria > Pseudomonadota > Gammaproteobacteria > PS1 > Pseudothioglobaceae > CAKMYR01. The sequence continues at coordinate 11,842 of CAKMYR010000027.1, read as the reverse complement.
TGCAAAAATTGATAAACTACAATTTGCCCAAGGGTTACCAAAGACTCGTAGTGGCAAAATTATGCGTCGTATATTACGCAAGATTGCTGAAAATGATTATGGTAATCTAGGAGATATTTCAACTCTAGCAGATCCAGAAGTAGTTGATGATTTAATTAAAAACCGAGTAGTTTAAGTATTATTTTTATTTTTTAACCATAAAGCAGCTTGTTTAGAATAGTAACTTAAAATAGCATCTGCGCCCGCGCGTTTAAAACTCATTAAATTTTCCAATACAACTTCTTCTTCATTAATCCAGTTATTTTGTGCAGCAGCTTTTAGCATAGCGTATTCGCCACTTACATGATAAGCAAAAGTAGGTAAGCCAAAAGTTTGTTTAACACGGTAGATAATATCTAAATACGGTGTTCCGGGTTTAATCATTACTATGTCTGCGCCTTGATTTATATCTAATTCAACCTCACGCAAAGATTCATTACTATTAGCTGGATCTATTTGGTAAGTTTGTTTGCTATCTTTGCCAAGATTTTTAGCAGAGCCAATAGCATCACGAAAAGGTCCGTAATAATTTGATGCATATTTAGCAGAGTAAGCTAAAATATTAGTGTGAATAAAATTATTTTCTTCTAAAGCTTGACGAATAATTCCAATACGCCCATCCATCATGTCTGATGGAGCAATAATATCAGCACCAGCTTTAGCATGAGAAAGAGCTTGTTTAACTAAGACTTGTACTGTTTTGTCATTTAATACATAACCATTATTATCAATTAATCCATCTTGACCATGGGTGGTAAATGGATCAAGTGCTATATCTGTAATAACTGATATTTGTGGATGATTTTTTTTTAATTCGCGTACTGCTTGTTGTAATAAACCATTATCATTAAAAGATTCTTTTGCATCTAATGACTTTTTGTTTTCTTCTACAGATGGAAATAATGCAATTGCTAGTATTCCTAATTTAGTTAGCTCTTCTACTTCTAACATTAATTCATCAATGCTAATTCTATAGATAGAGGGCATAGAATCAATATTTTGGCGTTGTTTTTTCCCATTAACAATAAAAATAGGGTAAATTAAGTCGCTAGTGGTTAAAATATTTTCACGCACTAGTTTACGAATATTTTCGTGTTTTCTCATGCGCCTAGGTCTATGAGTTAAAATTGACACTTTAAAATAGATTAAAATTAAATAATTAAATTATACATACAATGGCTCAAAAAGATAAAATTATGAATAGCAACCCTTACATTAAAAAAATATTTACCACACCTTTCCCTAATTCTAAAAAAATTTATGTAAAAGGCTCAACTGATAATATAAAAGTCCCTATGCGTGAAATTACCTTAACAGATACTATCGGGGCTTCAAATAAGAAAAACCAACCTATCTGTGTTTATGATACTTCAGGAGTTTATACTGATCCAAAAGCACAAATAGATTTACATAAAGGATTAGATGAAATTAGGACAGATTGGATTAAACAAAGAAATGATACCGAAGTATTAGAAAATTTTAGCTCTGGTTTTACTAACGATAGAATTAGAGATAAAAATTTAAATGAAATAGAGTTTAAAAATTTAAAAAAACCAAGACGTGCAAAATTAGGTAGAAATGTTAGCCAGATGCATTATGCTAAAAAAAATATTATAACTCCAGAAATGGAATATATCGCTATTCGCGAAAATTGTAAGTGGCAACAATATAAAAATGAAATAAATCAACACAAAGGTAATAGTTTTGGTGCTAATATTCCTGATGTAATTACTGCTGAATTTGTACGCCAAGAAGTCGCCAAAGGTCGTGCTGTTATTCCTTCTAATATAAATCATCCAGAAAGTGAGCCGATGATTATTGGCCGTAATTTTTTGGTTAAAATTAATGGCAATATAGGCAATTCTGCACTTGGATCAAGTATTGAAGAAGAAGTAGAAAAAATGATTTGGGGTATTCGTTGGGGGGCAGATACTATTATGGATTTGTCAACTGGTAAAAATATCCATGAAACCCGTGAATGGATTATTCGTAATTCTCCAGTTCCAATTGGAACTGTGCCTATTTATCAAGCATTAGAAAAAGTTGGAGGTATTGTTGAAGACCTTAGTTGGGAAGTATTTCGTGATACTTTAATTGAGCAAGCAGAGCAAGGAGTAGATTATTTTACTATTCATGCTGGAGTTCGTTTGCAATATGTGCCTCTTACTATAGATCGTACTACTGGAATAGTTTCTCGTGGCGGTTCTATTATGGCAAAGTGGTGTTTATCTAAACATCAAGAAAGTTTTTTATATACTCATTTTGAAGATATTTGTAAGATTATGAAAGCTTATGATATTTGTTTTTCACTAGGTGATGGATTGCGTCCGGGATCAATTGCTGATGCTAATGATAAAGCTCAATTTAGTGAGTTAGAAACTTTAGGAGAGCTTACTAAAATTGCCTGGAAACATGAAGTTCAGACTTTTATTGAAGGACCAGGACATGTTCCAATGCAGCTTATTAAAGAAAATATGGACAAGCAATTAACCGAGTGTGGAGAAGCGCCTTTTTATACTTTGGGACCATTAACTACTGATATAGCTCCAGGATATGATCATATAACTAGTGCAATTGGTGCAGCTCAAATTGGTTGGTATGGTTGTGCTATGCTTTGTTATGTAACTCCAAAAGAGCATTTGGGATTACCTAATAGAGATGATGTTAAAGACGGAATTATAGCTTATAAAATTGCAGCCCATGCAGCTGATTTAGCTAAAGGCCATCCAGGAGCACAAATACGAGATAATGCTTTAAGTAAAGCAAGATTTGAATTTAGATGGGAAGATCAATTTAATCTTAGCTTAGATCCAGATACTGCAAGAGAATATCATGATGAAACCATGCCTAAACAAGCAGCAAAAACATCGCATTTTTGTTCAATGTGTGGACCTAAATTTTGCTCAATGAAAATAACTCAAGATATTAAAAAGATGGATAAAAAAGAAATCAAGCAAATTAAAAAAATAGAGATTGAAATGGCTAAAAAATCTAATGAATTTTTATCAAATAATAGTGAAATATATTCAGAAAATTAATTAGTTTTTATTATTACAATAAAGTTAGTTTAATATTTATAGTCAAATTTTCGTAGTAAGAATATAATAAAAAACAAACAAAACCTAAGTTTTGTTAAATTATTCTTTGGTCAACTCATTATTATCATAAAGCTTATTTGATACTTGACAAGAAATTCCATCAATTCTTCTTCTAAATCAATAAATTGCTAATCCTGATAGTTTTCCTTTACTAGTTTATGCAAAGCAGTTTCAGAGTTCAGAAATAAACCAGTGCAATAATTAAAGGAATTAAATTATGGCAAGATTAAAAGGAAAAACCGCATTAATTACTGCAGCTGGCCAAGGTATAGGACGAGCAACAGCAGAATTATTTATAAAAGAAAAGGCTAATGTTATAGCAACTGATATTAATAAAGATTTACTCAGCACTCTAAAAGGGGCAAAGACACAAGTTTTAGATGTTACTAATCAAAAGACAATTGAAAACTTAGCCAAACAGCTAAATAAAATTGATATTTTGTTTAATTGTGCAGGTTATGTTCATCACGGCACGATTTTGGATTGTACAGAAAAAGATTTTGATTTTTCATATGAGCTCAATGTAAAGTCAATGTATAGAATGATTAAAGCCTTTCTACCAGCAATGTTATCTTCTGAGACAAATTCTAGCATTATCAATATGTCGTCGGTTGCCTCTAGCATCATAGCAGCAAAAAACAGATTTGTATATGGCACAACAAAAGCAGCTGTTATTGGTTTAACAAAAGCCGTTGCCGCTGATTATATTAAAGAAAATATTAGATGTAATGCTATTGCTCCAGGTACTTTTGAAAGCCCATCTTTACAAGATAGAATGAAAGCAATGGGTAATTACGAAGAAGCCAAAAAAGAATTTCTTGCAAGACAGCCTACTGGAAAAATTGGCACTGCAGAAGAAATAGCTAATTTAGCTTTATATTTAGCAAGTGATGAATCATCTTACACAACTGGTGCCGTGTATACTATTGACGGCGGTTGGTCAAACATATAGGAGGTAATAAAATTGAAATTTTTAAGAATTACAAACAATAATATAACAACACCAGCAGTTGAAGTTGATAATGTTATATATGATATTTCACCTTTGGTTACTGATATTAGCAACCAAACGATTGAAAAACTATTATCTATAGACATAGATATAAATACTTTAAAAAAAGTAGAAAAATATGAAAGGATAGAAACCCCAATTACCGGCATTAGCAAAGTAATTTGTATTGGTTTAAATTATGTTGATCATGCAAAAGAAAGTGGAATGAAAATTCCAAGTGAGCCTTTAGTTTTTATGAAAGCAATATCCTCTGTAACTGGCCCTAATGACAATGTACAAATTCCTAGAAACTCTGTTAAAACAGATTGGGAGGTTGAATTAGGTGTTGTTATTGGAAAAAGAGCGAAATATATAAAGCAGCAAGACGCTTATAATTATATTGCAGGATATACTATTGTTAATGACATATCTGAACGTGAATTTCAATTAGAGCGCGAAGGGCAATGGGTTAAAGGTAAAAGTCATGACACCTTCTCACCAATAGGTCCATATTTAGTAACTAAAGACGAAGTGGGCAATGAAGATAACTTGAGCATGACTTTATCTGTTGATGGAAAGATATTTCAAAATGGCAATACCAATACCATGTTTTTTAAAGTGCCATTTATAATTTCGTACTTATCAAATTTTATGACTTTGATGCCTGGCGATATTGTGTCAACTGGCACCCCTCCTGGCGTTGGTTTTGGGCAAAAACCAGAAGTTTATTTAAAAGAAGGTCAAACAATGGAGTTAACCATAGAAAAACTAGGCACTCAAAGACAAGTAACTATTTCTTTATAAAATATGAATAGAGAGCAAAAAACAGCGATTCATTTGAATAAAATTGACAATGTTATTATTGCTTGTAGTAATTTAAAAGCAAAAAATAAAATTGCCTGCAACGATAAAGAAATATTGCTGAAATCGTTGAATTAATATCATGTGGAGCACATATAATATTGTTTGTAACTGGCGGGGCTCTGTTGTTGGTTCAGCAATTTCACCTGTTATAAAAATATGCGCAAATCCAAAAACTTATCAAAATTTGCAAGATGATATGGATATAAATGCTGGGAAAATTATAGATAGCAAAGCTACTTTAGAAGAAATTAGCGATGAAATTTATAATCAAGTTATAACAACAACAAACGGATCTTTGACTAAATCTGAGGCTTTAGGCCATAGAGAATTTGTATTAGGATATAAATATTTTAATTATGATAAACAACACTAACACAGTAAAAAAAAGCACAGAAATAGTGCAAAAATACAACGCCCCTGCTTTGTCCAGAGGTTTAAAGATATTAGAAATTTTAACTAAAAAACAAACATGTTTGACTTCACGTCAGATTGCAAATGAATTAAATATAAATAAAGGCCAAACATATAGATATTTATATGTTTTGTCTCAAAGTGGTTATATAGAAAGACAAGGCTCTGAAATGTTTAAAATAAGCGGCAAGTTATTTTCATTAGGAATTCAATATATTGATCACCATAACTTTATCAATATTGTTTCTCCAATAATGGATGATATTGCAAAAAATACTTGTCAGTCATGCCATTGTACAATTAGAGTTGGGAGCAAAATAGTTGTTATAGCTGTGTCAAATAGCCCATTTCAATTTGGTTTTTCGGTTAAAGTTGGTTATTCAAAAGAATTAGAACTATCAACATCTGGCAAAGTAATATTGGCCTATCTGCCTGATACTTATCGGAACAATCTTATGAAAAATATTAAACAAAAATACGACACAGAATTTATTAAAAATCTTGAAAACGATTTAGAGACTATTCGAAAAAATAAATACATAATTGCAAATTCTACTTATGTAGAAGGGATATTAGATATGAGTGTTCCAATTGTACCAAAAATTAGTAATATAGAACCTTTTGCCATATCAATTCCTTTTGTTAGTAGTTCTGATAATGTTTGCACAAAAGAAGACGCTGTAACAATACTAATTAATAAAGCTAAAGAAATATCTAAAATTCTCGTATAAACTATGTATTTATCTATATAACAATGCTAGATACTCATTTCCATATTTGGGATATCAATGAAAAATACTATACTTGGCTAACGCCAGATTTAAAAGAGATTTATAAAACTTTTTTTATTGATGATTATAAAAAAACAATAAAGGGCTTAGGCATTGATGGAGCTATTTTAGTCCAAGCTGCTGCTGATATTAATGAAAGCATAAAGTTATTAAAAATAGCTGATGAAAATCCACTTATAAAAGGTGTTATTGCTTGGTTGGATTTTGAATCTGATGGTGTATTAGATGATTTAAATGCCTTAAATAAGTATAAAAAATTAAAAGGCGTTCGTCCAATGATTCAAGATATTGAAAATGTAAATTGGATAAATGATATAAGGTTTCATAAGATTTTTGAAAGTCTTATTGTTAAAAATTTAGTATTTGAAGCTTTGGTTAAAACACAGCATTTAGAAAATATAATAAACATTGCAAAAATGTTTCCAGAATTGCAAATAGTTATAAATCATGCAGCAAAACCAATTATTAATGCTGAAAAAAATATGCCTTTAAAATGGCAAGAATTAATCAAAAAGGCTTGCCTATATCAAAATATTTCTTGCAAAATGTCTGGTTTAGTAACAAAATGTTGTAGTGATTACAATTACGAAATACTTAGGCCTTATATGAATTATTTAGTAACTACATTTTCTGCAAAAAAAAATATATGGGGCAGCGATTGGCCTGTTGTAAATCTAAAGTGTACATATCAAGAATGGTTTAATTTAAGTATAAGATTTATTTCTACATTAAGCAAAAGTGAGCAGATTGATATTTTAGAAAACAACGCAAAATTAATATATAAGCTTAAAGTTTGATGAATATTTCACTTAATAACTGTCATAATATTGACGACTTTCGAAAAATGGCAAAAAGCCGTATTCCAGCCCCTTTATTTCACTATATTGATGGCGGTGCAGACGATGAATCCACGCTTAGACGAAATACAAGCGCATATGATGAATACGACCTAGTACCTAATGGCTTAGCAGATGTTGCCAACATAGATCTTTCAACTACTATATTGGGTCAAAAGGTTAGTTCTCCTTTATTTCTTGCACCGACAGGAATGAATCGTCTATTTCATCATCATGGTGAACGTGCAACATCTCGTGCTGCTGAAAAATATGACTGTTATTATAGTCTTTCAAGTTTATCTTCTGTTGGTATCGAAGAGATTGGCGCTTTGACTAGTACTCCTAAGATGTTCCAAATATACATTCATAAAGATCGTGGATTAACTTATGAATTTATTGAGCGATGTAAAAGAGCAAAATTTACCTCATTATGTTTAACAATTGATACCATTGTTGCTGGTAATAGGGAACGAGATTTGAGAACTGGTATGACCATGCCGCCTAAATTTACCCCATCTAGTATACTAAGTTTTGCAATGCGCCCACGCTGGGTTTTTAATTATTTAACTCATGAGGGGTTTAAGCTCGCCAACTTAGAAGGCAAAACTGACAAAGGCAGCAAAGAATCCTTGTCTGTTATTGACTACATCAACTCACAATTTGATACCAGTTTATGTTGGGAGGATGCACAAAAAGCTGTTAAAGCATGGGGAGGTCCATTTGCCATTAAGGGTGTAATGTCAATTGAAGATGCAAAACGTGCTGTTGATATTGGCGCCAGCGCCATTATGATTAGCAACCATGGTGGCAGACAATTAGATTGTAGTCCTGCACCATTTGATTTATTGAGTGATATTGTAGATGCAGTTGGTGGCAAGATAGAAATCATATGTGATGGAGGTATAAGGCGAGGAACTCATATCCTTAAGGCTTTAGCACTTGGAGCAAACGCTTGTTCGATGGGTAGACCTTATTTATATGGGCTTGCTGCAGCGGGACAAGCTGGAGTTGAAGCTGTATTATCTAGGTTTGAAGCTGAACTTAAGCGCAATATGATGCTTATGGGGATTAATAAATTATCACAATTAAATCAATCCAAAATTCGCAAAAGATAGTTCAAACTTCGTTTAAAAACCCTATTTTTTTGACTAGTCGAAGTATTAAGATCGAATTAACTAAACTTCTAAATGTTTTTATGATAGATATTTCATCTATTTTGAAGTGGACTACTTGATGGCATAAGTACCACATTTAATCAGTAGAATTAACAACTTACCTAGAATGGGTGATTTTAGCAAATAGGCAAATGTACTAGATCCAAATATAAACTGAGTTAGTTTAATATTTATAGTCAAATTTTTGTAGTAAGAATATAATAAAAAAACCAAACAAGACCATTATTAAAGAAGGTACGCTAGCTCTTTGAAATAGTCCTTCTGCGCTTAATTCAAATGTCTTAATTGCCAATGTATCCCAACCAATACTTCTTAGAATATAAGTAGCTGGGAGCTCTTTTAGAATATCAACTGAAACAAGTAATGCACCAGCTAATAATCCTGACTTTAGCATTGGTATATATATACTAAATATTATGTTTGATTTTTTTCCATTAAGTAATTTGGCGTTTTCAACAAAGACTGGTTTAATTTGTTTTTTAACAGAATTAATACTTCTATAAGAAATAGTAATAAATCTAGCTACATAAGCAAAAATTAAAAGACTAATACTAGAAAAGAATAAATGGTTAATTGACGCTCCTCCAAAATATTGATTAATATTTGAAATATTTGTAATAGCAAATAAAATTCCAATAACCATTATTGATCCGGGAAGAGCATAACCTATGGTTGTAAATTTAATAATAAAGTTAAGATAACGATTATTGCTAGCTAAGACCAATAGTAAAGATAACAATAATATAATTGACACAGAAATAAAAATCAAAATAAAGCTAGAAAATAAAAGATTTAAATATTGATAGTTTAATTCTTCAAAAATAACCTCAGTTGACCATACAATTAATTGTAATATTGGAATTGCTAAAGCAAAGATAAAAACAAATAAAGGGATAAACATTATTAGATATTTTCTCCAGCCTTTAGGGTGATATATTCTACGATTAGTAATAGCATAAGAATAATGTTTGCCTTTATTTCTGGCAAATTTTTCTAAGTAAATTAGAAAAAATATTACAATAATTAATAATGATGACAGTTGGGCTGCAACTTCAATTGAGCGAAAATCGTACCAAGCAGAATAAATAGCAACAGTCCAAGCATTATAATTAAATAAAGAAACTAAACCAAAATCTGCTAATGTTTCCATCAAAGCAACTAATACGCCAGCAACAATAGCTGGACGAATAAGAGGCATAGCAACCTTAAAAAATACTGCCAAATTGGATTTAGTAAGTAATCTAGCGTTTTCAATAATGCTAATTTTTTGACGCATAAAACTTGCTCTTGCTATGATATAAACATAAGGATAAAAAGCAAGTATGAATGTTAAAATAATTGGAATACTATTACTTCGTAAATCAAAATTAAAACTAGTTATATTAAAATATTCACGGAAAAAAGTTTGTACATAGCCAGAATAATCAAATATTCCTAGATATATAAATCCTAAAACATAACTAGGAATAGCAAAAGGTAAAAATAAAGATATGCTAAAAAATTTCCTCATAGGAAATTCTACAAAAACTACTAAATATGCTAATAAAGTCCCCAATAATGCGACACCAATAGCTACAAATATTAATAAGATTCCACTAGATACTAGCAAGTCTAACAATAAGTTATCTAAGAAATAATTCCAAATATCTTGATTAGGAAATATCCATATTGATAATACAGATATTATTGGAATGCTAATTATAAGAGCAATTAAACAAACTGAAGCATTAATAGCTTTTTGCATATTAAAACTATTTATACCCTTGTTTTTGCATTAGTAAAACAGACTCTAGTTGAAGCCTACCTACATTAGATAAGTTCATTTTATCTTGGATAAATGCTCCCCATTTTTGCATGTCTTTTGATACTTCTATATTTTGATTAATAGGATATTCTTTATTTAAATTTAAATATATATTTTGAGCTTTTGCTGATGATAGCCATTCTAATAATCTAATTGCATTTTTTTTATTTTTAGAATGTTTTAAAACGCCAGCTCCAGAAATATTCACATGAACTCCGGTTGAATTTTGATTGGCCCAAAATAATTTAAGTGGCGTGTTAGGATTTTTGTCAACAAATGCTCCATAATAGTAATGATTAATAATACCTACATCACATTGTCCAGCAATAATTGCATCCATAACATGAGAATCTTTACTTTTAGGTATTGAGCTTAAGTTATCAACCCAGCCTTTGACTATTTTTTGTGCTTTTTCTTCGCCTTTATTATAGATAATCGAAGCTACCAAAGATTTATTGTATATTTTTTTAGAAGTTCTTAAACATAGTCTATTTTTCCATTTTTTATTTGCTAAATCTCCATAACTTGATAATTCACTAGGGGTTATTTTGTCAGAGTTATAAACAATAGTTCTTATGCGTAAAGATAATCCAGTCCACAAACCATTTTCATCTCTTAGATGTTTTGCTACATTGCTTTTTATGATATTTGTTGCAACTGGCTGAAATAATCCTTGATTGCCCGCATACCATAAATTTCCAGCATCAACAGTAATAAATAAGTCAGCTTTAGTATTTTTTCCTTCAGTTTTTAAACGCTCAATTAATGTTTCTCCTTTGCCAGTGAGATATTTAACTTTAATGCCAGTATCTTTGCTAAATTCTTCAAAAAGAGGTTTGATTAAATGTTCTTTACGGGCACTATATACAGTAACTTCATTTGCAAATATAGTGTTAGAAGAAAGTAGCCATAATAACAAAAAAAAGCCAATAATTTTTTTCATAAAATAAGTAAAAGTTATTTATTAATGCAAATGATAACACATATCATTTGCATTTACATTAATTTTATGAAAATAAATTTAATATGAAATTACTCCATTTACTATTTTTATAGTCCTATTGGCAAGAGTATCAATTTCATCTTGATGGTGAGTAATAAAAATAGCGGAAGTTTTGGTTGTTTTTAAAATATTTTTTAAGTCTTTCATAATATTAGGTTTTTCGTCTTTATCAATACTAGAAAACGGCTCATCTAATAATAATATTTTTGGTTCAGGGGCTAAAGCTCTTGCTATTGCTATTCTTTGTTGCTCTCCTCCTGATAAATTTTCAGTAAAATATTTTTCAAAGTTAGTTAAATTTACTAATTGCAATAATTTTTTTATTCTTTTGTCTCTTTGATTTTTATTTAAATGTTTGATACCAAAACTAATATTTTTATAAACATTCATATGTGGAAATAATGAATAATCTTGAAACACCATACCAATTTTTCTATTTTCTGCACTAACTATATGTTCGCCATTTTTTGATAATAATTTATCATTTAAAATAACACTACCGTTTTGAGCTTCAATCAACCCAGTGATAAAGCGAAAAATAGAGCTTTTGCCGCTCCCATTTTTACCTGTTAGAGCAATAATTTCAGATTCTTTTAATGAAAAATTAATATCTTTTAAAATGCTGCTATTTTTATATGAAATTGATAAATTTTCTACTTTTAACATTGTATGTAAATTTTTTATACGAGATAACTATGCATATTACCTTATAAAATTAAAGTTAGTAGCCAATATTTGGCAATAAAATCTTATAAAAAATATTAAAGAAATATTGTATGTATAAGGTTGATTTTTTTCTATTTTTTTATTGCAAAATAGAATATTTTTTC
>CAKMYR010000026.1 GCA_929200175.1 uncultured Gammaproteobacteria bacterium | reverse complement strand
ATCGCTGAATTTTCTTCACTGCGTTTTTATAATTATCTTCACCAAAGCTAGAAACAAAATCGTTTTCACTAATATTAATATTATTAGCTTTAGTTTTTGCTGGCTTATCTGGTTGGTTGATTTTAGTTAATATTTTATCTAAAACATCCAAAGAATCTTGATAGCTTTGATTGTCAGGATTAGCATAAGTTATAATAAAAGACTTACTAAGTAAATTATCAAATACAACTATATCATTAGATACCATAAGCAAAATATCAGCAGTATTTAACTCGTCTATTTTTTTAGTTTTAGCAATATTTTCAATGTAATGAATTACTTCATAACCAAAATAGCCTACCAAACCACCACTAAAATAAGGTAATTCATCTAGTTTAGGTACTTTGTATTTTTTAAGATAATTTTGAACCCAATTTAATGGATCTTTAACATTGGTTGAGCTTAATAATTTATTATTTTCTTGTATTTGTACTTCATTTGCAAAAACTTTTATTATCGTATTAGCATTAAGTCCAATTATTGAATAACGCGCCCACTTTGTATTACCTTCGGCTGATTCAAACAAATAAGAATAACTATCATTAGATATTTTAAGATAAAGATCTAAAGCTGTTTCTTTTTCAAGTGCTATGCTTTTATAGACTGGAATATGATTATATCCTTCTTTAATATATCTATCAAAATCTAGCTTATTCATTCATAAATTATTTAACAATATAACCCTTAGATGTTAAAAAATATTTCTACTTTTCTAATACATTTTCTGATTGCGTCTCGGCTTCACTTAATTGTTGAGAAAGTGCTTCTTCTGCCTCTTGTGCTTGTATTGTGCTTTCTAAAAGCTCTTTTCTTTGTTTTTTATGATGCATAAAACCAGTTCCAGCAGGAATTAATCTACCAACAATAACATTTTCTTTTAATCCTCTTAATCTATCAACAGAACCAGTAGTAGAAGCATCAGTTAACACACGCGTAGTTTCTTGAAAAGATGCTGCAGAAATAAATGATTCAGTAGATAATGAAGATTTAGTAATTCCCATCAATAATCTTTGATAAGTAGCTAATTTTTTATTTTGTGATTTTAATTTTTTATTAGCATCAACTACTTTGAAATATTCTGTAGTTTCATCATTCACAAAAGATGATTCACCTGCATCAATTATTTTTACTTTACGCAACATTTGTTTAATAATTACTTCAATATGTTTGTCTGATATATTAACTCCTTGCAAGCGATAAACAGTTTGGACTTCTTTTACTATATAGTTAGCTAAAGCTTCTACTCCTAATAAACGCAAAATATCATGCGGATTAGAATGTCCATAAGATATTACATCACCTTTTTCAACAGTTTCGCCATCAAATACATTAATTTGACGCCATTTATGTATCATCATTTCGGTTTTTTCAGAACTATCTTCGTTGCTTATAATCAAACGATATTTGCTTTTAGTAGGATTACCAAAACTAACTACGCCAGTTTCTTCTGCAAGAATAGCATGATCTTTAGCTTTACGAGCTTCAAATAAATCAGCAACACGAGGTAAGCCACCTGTGATATCACTTGTTTTTGAAAGGTCTCTAGTTATCTTAGCTAAAATCTCACCTTTACTAACAATTTGATTGTCTTTTAAATGGATTTTAACATCAGATGGTAAATAATGAGTTGATAATACTTTATCTGAATTATTTTCATCTACCATTTTAATTAAAGGTTTTAGATTTTTAGCTAATGCTGGTCTTTTTTCCTCTTTCATAATTTCAAAAAAATCTAATCCAGTAGAAGGATCTGTATTTTTAACAACTGTTATTCCTTCTTGGAAATCACCAAAAACTAAACGACCTGAATGTTCAGCAATAATAGGATGGGTATGCGGATCCCATTCAGCAATCTTATCTTTGGCTTTTACTTGCTCGCCATCTTTAACATGAACAATAGCACCATAAGGAACCTTATAACGCTCAACCTCTTGATTCTTTTTATTGCGAATAGAGAATTTTGAAGATCGAGAAATAACCACTAAATCACCGTTTGCATTCGTAATTGATTTCATATTTTCAAAATAAACTAATCCATCATTATTAACATTAACACTACTTATTGCAGTAGAGGCACTAGCAGCACCGCCGATATGAAAAGTACGCATTGTTAATTGGGTTCCGGGCTCACCAATTGATTGTGCTGCTATAACTCCAACTGCTTCACCAACACTAACTCTATTTCCATGAGCCATATCACTGCCATAACAAGAAGCACAAACACCATAACGGGTATCACAAGTTATAGTAGAGCGAACTTTAATAGACTCAACCCCAAGATCGTTTATTCTATTTGCATCTTCTAAATTAATTAAATGGCCTTTTTCTAACAAAATTTGTTCTGAATCTATAGCTCTAATATCTTCTGCTGTAACCCTTCCTATAACAGCATCTCCTAAAGTTTGAACTATACTATCTCCTTCAATTAACACTTTCATCACTAAGCCATTTTCAGTACCACAATCATCTTCTGTTACTACAAGATCTTGCCCAACATCTACCAAACGTCTAGTTAAATATCCAGAATTAGCAGTCTTAAGAGCGGTATCTGCTAATCCTTTACGTGCTCCATGCGTTGAAATAAAATACTGCATATTATTTAAACCTTCACGAAAATTTGAAGTAATCGGAGTTTCAATTATTGATCCATCTGGCTTAGCCATTAATCCTCTCATACCAGCTAATTGACGGATTTGAGTAGGAGAGCCTCTAGCGCCTGAATCTGCCATCATATAAACTGAATTAAAAGATGGTGTTTTTTTATCTTTGCCATTAGCATCAGCTATAGTCTCAAATCCTATTTCATCCATCATAGCTTTTGCTACATCTTCAGAAGTACGCGACCAAATATCAATAACTTTATTATAACGCTCTCCATCAGTTACTATTCCTTGATCATACTGCTTTTGGACTTGTTTTACTTTGGCTTCGGCTTGCACTATCATGTTAGCTTTAGTATCAGAAATTGTCATATCATTTGAGCAAAAAGATATACCTGATTTAGTAGAATATTGAAAGCCCATATACATCATATTATCAGCAAAAATAACTGTATTTTTAAGATCTTGAGTCTGATAACAAACATGAATTAAACCAGAAACGACTTTTTTAGTTATGTCTTTATTAATTAAATCAAATGACAAGCCTTTTGGTAGAATTTTTGAAAAAATACCACGCCCTGCTGTAGTATCAACTATACGTTTAGCACTTTCTTTATATTGATTGCCTGTTTTTACATACTCTTGAATTCGTAATTTAATCTTAGCATGCAGCGAAACTACACCAGAATCATAGGCACTAAGTATTTCATTAGTATTGGCAAAAATCATGCCTTCCCCTTTTTGGTTTGACATTTCACGAGTCATATAATACAAGCCTAAAATAACATCTTGCGAAGGCACAATAATAGGCTCTCCACTAGCAAGATGTAATACATTATTAGAAGCTAACATAAGTGTTCTAGCTTCAAGCTGTGATTCTTCAGATAATGGAACATGAAGCGCCATTTGGTCGCCATCAAAGTCTGCATTAAAAGCACCACAAACTAACGGATGAAGCTGAATAGCCTTACCTTCAACTAATAAAGGCTCAAAAGCTTGAATACCTAAACGATGTAAAGTAGGTGCACGATTAAGTAATACAGGATGTTGATGCACTACTCTTTCAAGAATATCCCATACTTCTGGAACTTCGCTATCAACCATTTTTTTAGCTGTTTTAATAGTTGATGCTAAACCTTGTATTTGCAGACGATTATAAATAAACGGCTTAAATAATTCTAGCGCCATTTTTTTTGGTATTCCGCATTGGTGTAATTTAAGATATGGACCACAAACAATTACTGAACGTCCAGAGTAGTCAACTCGTTTACCAAGTAAATTTTGACGAAAACGCCCTTGTTTACCTTTAATCATATCAGCAATTGATTTTAAAGGTCGATGATTATTACCCATAACTGGACGACCACGACGACCATTATCAAGTAAAGAGTCAACTGCTTCTTGTAACATTCTTTTTTCATTACGAACAATAATTTCTGGAGCGTCTAACTCTAGTAAGCGTCTTAATCTATTATTACGGTTTATTACTCTTCTATATAAATCATTTAAATCAGAAGTTGCAAAACGACCTCCATCTAAAGGAATTAAAGGTCTTAAATCAGATGGTAGTACCGGTAATACATTTAATATCATCCATTCAGGCTTATTACCAGATTGAATTAAAGAATCAACTAATTTAAGATGTTTATTGTATTTTTTAAGCTTAGTTTGAGATTTGGTTTTTAAACTTTCTTCACGCAATCTAGCAGCTTCTGCTTCAAGTTGTATATCTTTTAAAACATCTTGAATTGCCTCTGCTCCCATTTTTGCTTCAAAATCTGCATCAGGATATTCTTCAAGTGCTTTTTGGTACATATCTTCGGTTAATAATTGTTTATGTACTAATGCAGGATGATCTCCAGGGTCAGTTACTAAAAATGCTTCAAAATAAAGTACGCGCTCAATATCTTTAAGAGTCATGTCCATTAACAATCCTAAACGCGAAGGTAATGATTTCAAATACCAAACATGAGCAACTGGAGATGATAATTCAATATGCCCCATGCGTTCACGTCTTACTTTTGAAAGAGTAACCTCAACCCCACATTTTTCACATACTACGCTACGAAATTTCATGCGTTTATATTTACCACATAAGCATTCAAAATCTTTCATTGGCCCAAATATTTTGGCACAAAATAACCCTTCTTTTTCAGGTTTAAAAGTACGATAGTTTATAGTTTCTGGTTTTTTAACCTCTCCATAAGACCAAGAACGAATCTTCTCAGGAGAAGCCAATAAGACACGAATTGCATCAAAATGCTGCTCTTTATTTTGTTGTTTCAAAATAGTCAATAAATCTTTCATTTTATTCTCCTAAACAATTCATTAAATAAACCAAATAATTAAACTTATATAATAAATTTTCTTTATTCATCTTAATTTTAAAAATTAAATAACTTTATTTTTACTTTCAAGATTAATTTAATCTTGCTCTAATTCAACATCAATACATAGTGAACGAATTTCTTTCACCAATACATTAAATGATTCTGGCATAACAGAATCAGTTGCATTAATGCCATCAACTATACTTTTATACATTTTTGCCCTGCCTGCTACATCATCTGACTTAACAGTTAGCATTTCACGCAATGTATGTGCTGCTCCGTATGCTTCTAAAGCCCAAACTTCCATTTCTCCAAAACGCTGACCACCAAACTGCGCTTTACCGCTTAATGGTTGTTGAGTTACCAAAGAATAAGGACCAGTGGAGCGCGCATGCATTTTATCGTCAACTAAATGATTAAGCTTTAACATGTACATATAACCTACTGTAACTAAACGATCAAACTTCTCGCCAGTATGGCCATCATAAAGTTGCTCTTGACCAGATTCAGGTAAATCTGCTAATTTAAGTAAAGATTTAATTTCTTCTTCTTTAATCCCATCAAAAACTGGAGTTGCCATTGGAACTCCTTGGCGTAGATTATTTGCTAATTCAATAATTTCTTCATCAGTAAAGCTATCAAGATTCTCTTTTTTGCCATAAGAGTTATAAATATCATTAAGAAAATTTCTAATATTTTTAACCATTTCACTGCGTTTTTCGTCTAGCATTTTGGCAATTTTATTACCTAATCCTCTAGCAGCATATCCTAAATGGGTTTCTAACACCTGCCCAACATTCATTCGAGATGGCACTCCAAGTGGATTAAGAACAACATCAATAGTAGACCCATCTGCAAGATAAGGCATATCTTCAACTGGAGAAACACATGAAATAACGCCTTTATTTCCATGACGTCCTGCCATTTTATCTCCTACTTGAAGAGTTTTACGAGTAGCAACATAAACTTTTACCATTTTCATCACCCCAGTAGGTAATTCTGCACCTTCATTAATCTTGTCACTTTCCTCTTCTAAATATTTTTCAAACTCCAATTGTTTGGATTTAATTTGTTTTATTAATGAGCTTACAGTTTTGTTAACAGCTGCATTTTCAGTTTTAATTTTAACTATGTCTTTATCTTTAATGCTGCTTAAAAGTTTTTTCGTTATCTTTTCCCCTATTTTTATTGAGTCAACATCTTTAGTTGCTATATTATTTACAAGTTCAGAGCGAGCTCTTCTGTAAATATCTTTACTAATAATATTTAGTTGATCATATATATTTTTTTTAATTTTTTCTAAGTTATGCTCATTGATAGCAATAGATCTTTTATCTTTTTTGACACTATCACTAGAAAATACTTGTACATCGATAACTACTCCAGATTTAGAAGCCTCCATTCTTAAAGAAGAATCTTTAACATGACTTGCTTTTTCTTGAAAAATAGCTCTTAATAATTTTTCCTCAGGAGAAAGAACAATTTCACTTTTAGGAGTTACTTTACCTACTAAAATATCGCCTCCTTTAACTCTAGCACCTACATAAACTATCCCTGATTCATCTAACTTAGATAAAGCAGATTCACTAACATTTGGAATATCAGCTGTAATTTCTTCTGGCCCTAATTTGGTATCACGACAATAGGTTATTAATTCTTCAATATGAATTGTTGTGTAATTATCATTTTGTACAACTTTTTCACTTATTAAAATAGAATCCTCAAAGTTATAACCATTCCAAGGCATAAAGGCAATTTTCATATTTTGCCCAAGTGCTAACTCACCAATATCAGTTGATGGTCCGTCTGCTAAAATATCACCAGCACAGACTACATCTCCAGTTTTAATCAAGGTTTTTTGGTTAATACAAGTATTTTGATTTGATCTTGAATATTTGGTTAAATTATAAATATCAACTCCCAACTCATTAGATTTATTATCTTTAGCATCTACTCTAATAACTATACGAGAAGCATCTACTTCTTCAACAACACCACCTTGTTTAGCGATCACACAAACTCTTGAATCTTTTGCCACAACACGCTCAATACCAGTTCCAACTAATGGTTTTTCAGCTCTTATTGTAGGCAGGGCTTGTCGTTGCATATTAGATCCCATTAATGCCCTGTTGGCATCATCATGTTCTAAAAATGGAATTAAAGACGCTGCTACAGAAGCAATTTGTTTGGAATCAATATCAATTAATGTTACATTTTGTGGACTTGATAAAATAAATTCATTTTTATGTCTACAAGAAATAAGATCATCTGTTAATTTTCCATTAGAATCAACTTTTGCATTAGTTTGGGCAATTATGTGTTCAATTTCTTCAATAGCAGAAACATAAATAATTTCTTCGGTAACTACTCCTTTTTTTACTATTTGATAAGGAGTTTCTAAAAACCCATAATTATTAGTTTTTGCATATACAGCTAGAGTATTAATTAGACCAATATTTGGACCTTCTGGAGTTTCAATTGGACACAATCTACCATAATGTGAAGTATGGACATCACGAACTTCAAAACCCGCTCTTTCACGAGTTAATCCTCCTGGCCCAAGTGCAGAAATACGGCGCTTATGGGTAATTCCAGATAAAGGATTTACTTGATCCATAAATTGAGATAGTTGTGAAGAACAAAAAAACTCTCTAATAGTAGCAGAAATTGGCTTAGAATTAATAATATCTTGCGGAGTTAATTCATCAGTCTCAGTTAAATTTAAAGATTCTTTTACTGTTTTTTCAACTCTGATTAATCCTATTCTAAATTGATTTTTAACCATCTCTCCGATAGAACGAACTCTACGATTAGCTAAAGTATCAACATCATCAACATTATCATCACCATTTTTAATTACAATTAATAATTTAATAACACTAATAATATCTTCGTTAGTCAATACATGTGAGCCTTCTTCTGACTTAATGCCTAAACGACGATTAATCTTCATTCTTCCAACTTTAGACAAATCATATCTATCTTTATTGAAAAATAAGTTTTCAAACAGAGTATTAAGCGATTCTTCAGTAGCCGGCTCTCCAGGGCGCATTACATGATAAATAGCCATCCTAGCTTCTAATTGAGTTTGCACTTCATCCAAACGCATTGTATCTGAAATGTATGCACCCCCTTTAGAATCATTAATATAGATGACTTGTAGTTTTTTAATTTTTTTCTCAGCTAATTGCTCTAAAACATTTTCACTAATTATAGTATTTGCTGGGAATAAAATTTCTCCTGTAGTTTTATCTACTATGTCTTTTGAAATAACTTTGTCTAATAAATATTCAATTGAAGTATTTACATATTTAATATTTTCTTTTTCTAATAATTTAATATGATTTACATTAATTCTGCGACCATTTTCAACGATAGTTTTTTTACCAGATTTAATATCAAACTCTGCAATAGATCCAAGCAAATTACTGGGCGAAAAGCTAACTTTACAAGTTTTTTTTGCTTTTAGTGAAACACTAATTGAATCTAAAAAAGTATCAATAATCTCTTCTGCGTTTAATCCCATTGCACGCAATAAAGTTGTAACTGTCAATTTTTTACGACGATCAATTCTAGCGTATAGATTTTCATGATGATCAAATTCAAAATCTAACCATGAACCACGATAAGGTATTATTCTTGAAGAAAATAATATTTTTCCAGAATAATGAGTTTTACCATTATCATGTTCGAAAATAACCCCTGGAGATCTATGTAATTGAGAAACTACAACACGCTCAGTGCCATTAATAACGAATGTTGCATTTTCAGTCATTAAAGGCAGTTTGCCAAAGTACACTTCTTCTTCAATTACTTGCTTAACTTTACGCTTTTTCTTTAAAGTTGAACCCTCTTTATTAAATAAAGTTAGTCTTAATTTAACATTCAAAACTGAAGCAAAAGTAGCACCTCTTAGTTTACATTCATCTACATTAAATTTAGGTTTTTGTAATTTGTAATCAACATATTCTAATTCGGCATAGCCATTAATAGCTGTTATTGGAAATACAGATTTAAAAACCTCATCTAAACTAACATCTTCTTTAGTTTTTTGATCTTGATGAATAAATTTATTAAATGAATCAATTTGAATAGCTAATAAATCTGGCTCTTTTATAATGAGCTCTTTAGAGCCAAAATTATTCCTAATTCGTTTTTTTTCGGTGA
The DNA here is from genome assembly GCA_929200175.1 of uncultured Gammaproteobacteria bacterium. Classification (GTDB taxonomy): domain Bacteria; phylum Pseudomonadota; class Gammaproteobacteria; order PS1; family Pseudothioglobaceae; genus CAKMYR01. The sequence goes on along the minus strand of CAKMYR010000026.1, from coordinate 3,619 downwards.
ATGAATAACTCATGAATACCTCTTTATGTATATCAATTTATGTTAAAAAATTCTACTTTTTGCAAATGTAAAATATAAAGTTTATTATCTAAACTACTTTAATGCTACACTAGCTCCTGCTTCTTCAAGTTGCTTTTGAATATCTTCAGCTTCAGCTTTATTAACTCCTTGCTTAACAGGCGATGGAGCGGATTCTACTAAATCTTTAGATTCTTTTAATCCTAAGCCAGTTATAGTGCGCACTACTTTAATAACAGCGACTTTTTTATCACCAAAACTTGTTAGTTCTACATCAAACTCTGATTTTTCTTCACTAGCACTACTAGCGGCCTCTACTGGTGCTGCAACTGCTGTTTGTGCTGCCGCTGATACACCAAATTTTTCTTCCATTGCTGAAACTAGTTCAACAACATCCATTACAGACATTTCTGCAATTGCATTTAAAATATCATCTTTTGATAATGCCATGATTTACTCCTTTTTTATTTATTATTTTTTTGTTTTGATACAGCTGAAACAACTCTAGTTACTTTGGTTGGAATTTCTTTTAATAATCTAGCAAATTTTTCAGTTGGTGCTAACATTAAATACATAATCTGGCTAATAGCCTGATCTTTTGTAGGCAAATTAGCAATTTGTTTAAGTTTATCAACCTGTACAAAAGTACCAGCAACTCCTAGACCTTTTACAACTAGATTTTTATTATCTTTTATAAAATCATTAAAAACCCTTGCAACAGAGCCAGGATCTTGTTGTGAAAAGCCTAAAACAACAGCTCCAGTAAGAACTGGTGTTACACATTCGCATGTTGTATCTTTTAATGCTATCCTTGACAATGTATTTTTAACCACATGTAAAGAAACATCAGCCTCTAAAGCACTAGAACGAAGCTTAGTCATTTCTTTTACGCTTAGTCCACGATATTCTGCTACTCCAATAGAAACAGAGTTATCAGCTATTGATTTAATTTGCTTTACAACAGCTTTTTTTGCTAAAAAATTTAAAGCCATTTAAGCCTCCTAAAAACTAAAATTAAATAAATACAAATATTATCTAATTTAAGTATTTCTAAACAAGAAAGTTACAATATTTCATAACTTTCGCCCAAGAGTAATACTACAAAATTACAACACTTTAAATACAATATTAAAATTTATACTCATAAATTTAATACCAAAGTATCTTATGTTCTCCTACTCTCTACATAGACTTCATTAACAATCAATTAAGCTATTTCTTTACAAAAATAGCGTCTATGGTCTTTGAGATAAAACAGAATAAATCTGTAATCCAAAGAATTCTTTTATTACATTTACAATTTAAATATTAACTGACGCTAGATCAACACTAACACCAGGCCCCATAGTCGAAGAAATACTAATTTTTTTAAAATAAATTCCTTTAGCCGAACTAGGTTTTGCTTTTTTCAAAGCTATTAACAATGCATCAACATTTTCTAATAATGAATCTACAGAAAATGAGATTTTACCAATTCTACTATGAATAATTCCTGCTTTATCAGAACGATAACGAACTTGTCCTGCTTTAGCATTATTAACAGCCAAAGCAATGTCTGAAGTTACAGTTCCTACCTTTGGATTAGGCATTAATCCGCGAGGCCCTAATAATTGACCTAAACGACCAACAACACCCATAGCATCAGGCGATGCAATAACCACATCAAAATTAATATCTCCGTCTTGCATTTGTTTCATTAAATCTTCCATACCAACAACATCAGCGCCAGCGTCTTTAGCTTTATTAATATTTTCTCCTTGAGTAAAAACCGCAACACGAGTTTTTTTGCCAGTGCCATTTGGTAAAACTACTGATCCGCGTAAATTTTGATCAGATTTTTTGCCATCTATCCCTAAATTAACACTAATATCAATTGATTCATCAAACTTTGCTATAGCGCATTCTTTTACTAAATCTAATGCCTTATTTAATTCATAACTACTATTTGAATCAAACTTTGTTATATTGTCTTTTTGTTTTTTTGTTAGTTTACTCATAATCATTAATCTTTTACAACTATTCCCATAGAGCGCGCTGTCCCTGCAATAATTTTGATTGCCGCTTCAATATTATTGGCATTTAAATCTTGCATTTTAATATTTGCAATTTCTTCTATTTGAGACGAGCTAATATTGCCAACTTTATCAATATTAGGCACTTTACTACCTTTTTTTATCCCTGTTTTTTTTAATATCAAATCCACAGCTGGCGGTGTTTTAGTAATAAAACTAAAACTACGATCAGCATAAACTGTAATTACAACTGGCACTTTCATACCTTTTTCAATATCAGTAGTTTTTTCATTAAAAGCTTTACAAAAATCCATGATATTTACTCCGTGCTGACCCAAGGCTGGACCTACTGGAGGAGCTGGTTTAGCATCTTGTGCAGGAATTTGAAGTTTGATATATGATTTTATCTTTTTATCCATTGCTTTTCCTTAAATATTAAATAAATTTCTCATTACACGATATATTATATTTTTCATATTATGTCTTTTCAACTTGGGAAAAATTTAATTCCACTGAAGTAGTACGCCCAAAAATTAATACCTCTACTTTTAATAAATTTTTTCCATAATCTACAGATCCTATTAGACCAGTAAATTCACTAAATGGACCATCAATTATTAAAACTTCTTCGCCAGCTTGATAAGACACTTTATGCTTAGGTTGATCAGTACCTTCTTGTACCCGTGTAAAAATTTTATCAACTTCTCTTTGCATAACTGGACTAGGCTTACCAGATGAGCCTCCAACAAAACCAATAACATTATTAGTATTTTTAACTAACAACCAAGTAACATCATTAAGCTCCATATTTATTAGCATATATCCCGGAAAAAATTTTCTATCTTGAGTCTTTTTTTCACCATCTTTTAATTCTATTACTTGCTCAGTAGGTATTACAATATCATTAATAAACTCTTGTAATCCTCTTCTATCAGATTCTTCTTTAATTGAGTTTTTAACTTTAGCTTCGTATCCACTTCTTGAATGAATAACATACCATTTTTTAGCCATATATTAAATTCCTAGTCTGTTGTTAATAGTTGTACAATCCAAGTAAAAAACGAATCTATAATTAGCAAAAAAATTGCAATAATAATAACCGCTAATATAATTAAGCCTGTTGTTTTTACAGTATCATCTTTATTCGGCCATACAACTTTTTTTAATTCTATTTTAATTTCTTGAAGAAAATTACTAAATTTAAAACCATTAGGTGATTTGAAAAATATAAAACCTGCCACAGCTAAACTAAATAATAAAATTAATACTTTATATAAATTAGTATCAATATTTAATGGATTAAAATAAAATACTCCAAAAGATAAAACAACGATTAGAATAGATATAACTAATCCTATTGATATAGTTTTTGTTTGATTTGATGTTATTTTAGACATTATAAATTTTCATATGGCAGGCAAGGAGGGAATCGAACCCCCGACCCTCGGTTTTGGAGACCGATGCTCTACCAATTGAGCCACTTGCCTAAATATCTTAGGATTAATAATATTGTTAATTTGCACTTCTTATAATTAACTTACAACCTTAGAAACAACACCAGCACCAACTGTGCGTCCGCCTTCTCTAAT
>CAKMYR010000025.1 GCA_929200175.1 uncultured Gammaproteobacteria bacterium | reverse complement strand
TCTTCGGCAGTAGCAGAAGAACGAACAGCAACAGCAAGCATTTCATTATCATTACCATCTTCAATACACATTTCTTTGTAGGCTTTAGTGATTTCTTCAGCCACAAGTTTTGGTAATTCGGCATTAATAATTTTTTGGCGAATAGTTTTGCCAGCTGTAGTTAGCTGATCAATATCGTTGATATTTAGATCTTTCAAGGTATTTTCAATATAATCACCAATGCCATTTTCTGAAATATGTAAATTAAAAGCCTCAACCTTGGTGGCAAAACCACCAGGTACTTTAACGCCAGTTTGGCTTAGATTAGAAATCATTTCGCCAAGAGAGGCATTTTTTCCACCGACAGAGTCAATGTCTTGAAGAGTTACTTCTGATAAATTTTTAATATAGTTGCTCATAGGATATTTTTAGTAAAATTGTAAAAAAATAGATAAATAAATGCGAGGCTTTTTGCATAATAAAAAACACGTTAAGAAAAACAACTAACTTTTTTATTATAGATGTTTTTTATGTTATACAAAATTACTACAACTCCTAACAAAGACTATTATACTAAGAGACTACCAGAAAACTAGTTTTATGACAGTCTAAGTGGTTGAAATTGTACCTAAAATTTTTTGTGATTTCAAGAGTGATTTTAGTAAATTTGGGTTAATAAATTTTTTTTAAGCAAAAACTCTTAAAAAATACAAAAAATAGATGGATTTCACTCATAATTTAAAGTTATGGATACAATATGTCATCAAATAAATAAATTGAAATATTTAAGATGATTGATAAACGAAAATCATCTTTAAAAAACTAGTATTAGTTGATATTTAGCTTCTTTTTGAGCACAAGTAGTTGAGGATTTTAACAAATTGTTTGTTGTCGATTGAATAGGTGATTTTCTTATCTCTAAAAAGCCACCTTATTTATTAGCTATTGATAGCATTTTATCTATATCTGTTATTTTTTCTCTGGATTTACCTATAATGCTGCCGTTTTTAATTTCTATATCATCAATTTTTTTCCAATCTTCATAGCTAATATAACGACATTTTTTTGCCTTTAATATATTGATAAAAGCATTTTCTTCAATCGTTTTTTGTTTTAAGGTTTCAATATCTTTTACTAAGGTTTCTATTGTTTCAACACTATCTGCTCTGTTGGTGCCAATAATTCCTGATGGACCTCTTTTAATCCATCCAGAAGTATAAAGACCTGTAATAACTGTACCTTGTTTATTTATTACTCTGCCTTTATCATTGATAATTGTTCCTTTAACATCATCAAATGGAATGTTATTAATTGCCTGACCGCGATAACCGATACTACTAAAACATAAACCACAGTCAATTGTTATTGTATCTCCAGTTGGCTCTGCTTTGCGATTGTCAGTCAGACGATTGCGCATAAAGGTTATTGACTCAATTTTTGAATCTCCACATATTTTGATTGGACTTAAAAGAAACTTGTATTCAATACTATGTTGTTTTTTTGAGTCTTTTTTATATCCAAAATCTTTAAAGATAGATACACATTTAGCAATGTCTGCAAAAGCTGGAGCGCTAAGTTGGTTTTTATCTATATCGTCAATCACATAACTTTGTTGCTCAATAAAATTACTACAATTTGATAATTCTCCAAGTTCTCTAATTTCCTTACTACTAAATTTTGCTTGTGCAGGACCACGGCGACCAATAATATGAATATTACGGATTTTACTTTCTGATAGTTGTTCTATGGCTTGAGTAGTAATATCTGTTTTTTTTAGTTCATCAACAGATTTTGTCAAGATTCTACAAACATCGGCAGCAACATTCCCTTGACCAATAATAACAGCATTCTTATGGGAAAAATCAAATTTATGGTGTTGTGCTTCTGGGTCACCGTTATACCAAGCGACAAATTCTCTTGCACTATGATAACCTTTAAGAGAAGTTCCAGGAATATTAAGATCGCGATCAGAGCGTGCACCGTAACATAAAATAACTGCATGGTGTGTGCGTTGCAATTCTTCAATAGTAATATCTTTATCTAATTCAACATTACCGAAAAAATTAACATTTGGATTTTCAGCAATTCGGTTATAGACCATTATTACTTGTTTTAATTTGGGGTGGTCTGGCGCTACTCCAAAACGAACCAAGCCAAATGGAACTGGTAGTTTTTCAATAATATTAACAGAAGTATTGGGAAAATTTTTTAATAATGCTTCGGTTGCATAAAAACCACTAGGACCACTACCAACAACGGCTATTGTTAATTTATCTTTATGATTTAAAGAATCAGACATTTAGTATCCTAATTCTTTTTTACGCTCCATAGCAGTGGGAAGTGGCTCGTGTTTAGTATCAATCACAGGAAAGTCTAATGCTTTAGAGTTTATAGCAATGCATGTTTGATATTCTTCAGGCATATCATATTGATCATATATCGCCCGAACAGGACATACCTCTATACAGGCAGAACAATCAATACATGTGTCTGCATCAATATAAAGGCGTTCTTCATCGCCATGAAAACAAGCAACAGGACATACTTCTACGCAGTGCGTAAAACGACATCTTTGACATTTATTAGTTACTATATGTGCCATTTTACATTTTTTCTACTTGTACTAAAATATCCGAATAAGCTCCTGATTCACCCATATCTGTATGTCTATCATCAGTTACATTATTAACCCCTGTTTGTGATTTTATCATGCTATCCCAATAACCAACATTGGCATATATAACACCAGGACGAATATCTTCAGAAATCTCAACAATAGAAGAAAAACTACCTCTATCATTAAAAATCTTAACATCTTCACCAGAATTTAAATTTCTTTTATTAGCATCATTTGGGTGAATAATAATAATTTGCTCACCTTGTCTTTCTTTTTGTAATTTTTCATTAGCATACTGTGAGTTTAAAAAAGCATGTGCCTTACCTGAAACCATTGCCAAAGGATATTTTTTTGCTAACTCTGGGGTGCTATCTACAGATTCATAAGGCGGTATATAGCAGGGTATTGGGTCAATAGCGGAACCTTGTTGAAAATAAGTATATCCTGAACGCAATGCTGGTTTTACATGATTACCTTCTGCTGCACCTGTTGCAACAAATTCACATTTACCCGAAGGAGTTGGAAAGTTTCCTTTTGAGTACGGCGCTCTAATATCTGGTGAACCACCAACCCATAATCTTGCCCAACCTTTTTCTTTAAGAACTTCTAAGTCGATTCCACGCATTGTATCGCTATCCCAATCAACGTATTCATCAATTAATTCCCAGTCTGTCATAAATAAATGAGGTCTAGTCATCCCCATTGTTTTGGATAATCTACGGAATAGTTCAGTATTAGAGACACATTCTCCAGCTGGCTCTACTGCTTTTTGGTTTAAAAGAATATTAAAATGCCCCCAAGAAAACATAATATCTAATTGTTCTCCTTGCATTGATGCAGGTAACACAATATCAGCATAGCGTGCTGTTTCTGTCATAAAGTGTTCGCTAACCACTGTAAATAAATCATCCCTTTCTAAACCCATACGAACCTTGTTTTGATTAGGTGCCATACACAACGGATTAGAATTATAAACAAATAGTGATTTAATAGGTGTAATATCGGTGTTATATTTTTCACCTGTTAGTGCAGCACCTAAATCAAGTAAATTAACTACTCTTGTTCCGGGTTTAATCCATTCACCTCGAGACATTTTGTCCCATTTTAGTGGATATGACCATAAAGTCATTTGTACAGCGCCGCCGCCTGGATATTTCCACGCTCCTACTAGTGCTGGAAGGCAGGTAATTGCTCTTATTGCTTGTCCACCTCCAGCATGGCGCTCTAATGCTACACCTAGGCGAATAGCTGATGCTTTTGATTTAGCAAATTCTCTTGCTACTAAAATAATATTTTCAGCACTAATTCCACAAATTTTTGAAGCTTTTTCAGGGGTAAATTGTGCCGCTCTTTTTCTAAGTTCAATAAATCCAGAACAGTATTTACCAACATATTCGGCATCATATAAGCCTTCTTCTATAATTACATTAATCATACTCAAGGCAAGAGCAGCATCGGTGCCGGGTTTTGGCGCTAGATGAATATCAGCTTGTTTTGCTGTTCTTGTGCGAACTGGGTCTATTACAATAATTTTAGCTCCTTTTTTGCGTGCTTCTAATACAAACGGCCAACAATGAGTTTGGGTTGACAGTGGATTATGCCCCCAAAATACTAAACATTTAGAATATGCAAAACTCTCTGGATCTAATCCCCCAATAGGACCATAAGTTAACATCCAAGCCGTTGATGAGCCAGATTCGCAATAAGTTTTTTCAGCAACAGTTGTTTTTAAAGCATTAAAAAAGCGGTCTCCTGAAGTTAGTCCATTAAGTGAACCAAGATTACCAAGATAGGCGTGAGGTAAAATCGCTTCTGCTCCGTACTCTTTAATAATGCTTTGCCAATTTTTCTTTATTTCTGATAATGCCTCATCCCAACTAATTCGAGCAAAATCATTAGAGCCTTTTTTTCCAACTCTTTTCATAGGATAAAGCAGTCTTTCAGGATTATAATGATGTTCAGCAAAATTATTTAATTTAGCACAAAGCCTACCTTTTGTTAAATTATTATCTGGATCTCCGATTACCTTGGCTATTTTTCCATCCTCAACTTTATAGATCATAGCGCACGTATCGGGGCAATCTTGTGGACAGGCGCCTTTTATTGTATAAAACTTTTTCATTTTTTATAATCCTCCATCTATTTTATTAAGAAATTAACAACCATAATAAATACCAATATTAATTAATGTTTTTAGTTAGTTATTCAAACCCATTGATAGTTTTACACGATAGTTATCAGCAACTACTGCAAAAATAAGCAAAATACCAATTGCTACCATCTGTAAGTATGAGTTTAGCTGTAATAAGTTCATGCCGTTTTGGACTAATATTATGAATATTGCCCCCAAAACAACATTTGATAATTTACCAATACCTCCAAACAAGCTAACGCCACCAATAGCACAGGCTGCAATCGATATCAAAGGATATTCAACACCTATATTTGATTCGCCGCTCTCTAAACGAGCCGTTAATAATAATGCCGATATTCCTGTAATAAAAGAAGATATTAAATAGGTAAAGAATAAATGAAATTTTACATTAATACCTGAAAGTTCTGTTGCTTTTGGATTGCCTCCAATTGCATAAAGATACCTACCCATACGAGTCCAATTAATATAAACATAAACAGCAGCAACAATAACCACAGTAACAATAATAGGCGTTGATACACCAAATACTTTGCCATAGCCAAACACTTCAGAAAACTCATCAGGCATGCCATATACAGGAGTTCCTCCAGTGATATAAAAAGCTAAACCAGCAACAATAGAAGACATAGCTAAGGTCATAATAAAAGGTGGTATATTAAAAAATGCAACACCAACGCCATTCAAAGCACCGATTAACATACAACTACCCATACCAGCTAACATACCTATTATGATAACCACCCAAGGAGATGAATCTTCACCAAAAAGTGCAACCATAGTCATCGAGGTAATAACAGAGCTCATAGCAAACATTGTGCCAATCGAAAGATCTAACCCTCTTGTTAGTAAAATTATCATCTGGGCAACAGCTGCAAGGATAAGGTAAGTGGATTGGCGAGCTACTGTTAATAAGTTTTTTTCTGCTAAAAAACTATCTGTTGCGATTGACATAGTAATCACAACAATTATTAAAAATAATGGTAATACGCCGGTTTTAACAAAAATTCTTTTTATTAAATGATTATTGTTTTGTGTTTCTGTATTCATAGTTTATACTTTTTCCTTTTTCTTCTTTTTCAAAAAAATAACTCAATACGGCTTCTTCAGTTGTTTCTTCTGCCGATAATTCCGCCATTAGTTTTCCGCGATGCATAACATAAGAACGGTGTGCTAAATGTAATATTTCTGGTAAATCAGAAGAAATCAAGATTACCATAGAGCCTCTTTCACAAATATCACGAATAAATTGATAAATTAATATACGAGCGCCAACATCTACTCCGACAGTTGGTTCATCAAATACAAATAATTTGACATCTTGTGTTAATGCTTTACTAATTAAAACTTTTTGTTGATTACCGCCAGAAAAATGTTCTACATTTTTTTCAATATTAAAAGGGCTTAAATCCAAGCCTTTTAAAATATCTGTAACAACTTCTTTTTCGTTTTTGCGTCTTAGAAATAATTTATTACCAAAGTTAGGTAATTTCAAAGATGGTAGCGAGGTATTCTCTTTAACATTTCGTTGTAACACCAAACCTTCTTTGGCTCTATCAGATGGAATATAATAAAATCCCTTGCTTAGCATACAAGATGGGGATAGATTATTAATATTTTGCTCACTATCAAAAACTTTCTCACCAAGAAACTCAATTTTGCCAGCATTAATATCGTGAATACCAAAACAGGCTCTACCAATTTCTGACTTACCAGAACCTACTAAACCAGCAATACCAACCACCTCACCAGCACAAAATTCCATCGAAATGTTTTCTAATAAGGTGCCATCAGATATATTGTCAATTTTCAGGCGTACATCACCTTTATTATTTTTGATTTTAGGAAATATTTGATCAACTACTCTTCCAGTCATAAGGCCAACGAGTTTATTTTCATTAGAGCCTTCAACAGGAATAGTATCAATAAACTTCCCATCACGAAGAACAGTAATACGATCACCTATGCGTTGGATTTCTTTCATTCTATGGGTAATGTAAATAATACCTATATTTTCAGATTTAAGCTTAGCGATAAGTTCAAATAATTTAGTAGTTTCTTTTTCAGTTAGTGATGCAGTAGGTTCATCTAAAATCATAATTTTAGGCTTTGTTCTAAAGGCTTTAGCAATCTCAACTTCTTGTAATTTTGCTCGAGATAGATAAGACATACTTTGATCAACTTCAAGATCAAATCCTAATTGTTCTAATGTTTTTTTGGCTTCTTCACGAAGTTTTTGTTTGTTGAGAAATATTCCTTTGGTAATCTCAGAACCAAGAAAAATATTTTCTTCTACGGTTAAGTTTGAGCTAATAGAAAATTCTTGGAATACTGCACTAATACCAAGTTCTCTTGCATGATGTACTGAAGTAATTACTGTTTCTACACCATCAATGAAAATCTTGCCTTTAGTCGGCCTATGAACTCCAGAGATAGTTTGAATTAAGGTTGATTTACCAGCGCCATTTTCGCCAAAAAGAATATGTACTTCGCCAGCTTTAACGTTAAGGCTGATGTTATCAAGTGCTAATGTTCCGGGAAACTGCTTTGATATGTTTTCAACTCGTAACAGTTCATTGTTTACGCTCATAATCTTAGCTTTTAAGTTAAACCTCTGACTTTTTTCTTTTCTGGGTCATAAAACGGTAATGGCACAATTTTCCCAGTTACTGTCACATTTCCATGCACAATAATAGGTGTTCCTACCTCAGCGGCAAACTGTTGTATATGTGCTAAGCCGATAGCTTTTTTCAAACGATTAGAATAAATACAAGCAGTCATATTTCCAGCCTTTCTGCCATTTGCATACACTGGTTCACCACCAGCAATAGGCTCTCCAAAAGGCTCATCATTATCATGATCGACTTCAACACCACAAAAATAAAAGCGTTGGTTACCACGATTTTTCATAACATCTTCTTTGCCAAGATAATCTCCCTTTGTTGGTGATTGTGATATAGACCAACCAAGTTCTGCCTCCCATGGAGAAGTATCTGTACACATATCATACGGATAAAAATGTAAACCTGCTTCAATACGAATAAGATTAAGGCAGGTAAATGAGCAAGCACGAATACCTTCATCATAACCTTTTTCAAGAATTGAATCCCAAACATGACAAACAGACTTTGAATTAACGAACAAATCATAGCCTCTTTCGCCAGAATAACCAGTACGTGCAATAATTAGTTTATGCCCAAATAATTCTGTTTCTTGTTGGTGAAAATATTTCAAACTCATTAAATCCATCGGCGTATGTTGGTCTAAAAAACCAACTGCTTTAGGTCCTTGTAATGAAATACAGTGCATATCATCATCTAACCAAAAACTAACATCGCGACCGCGTGCAGCATGCTCTAATTGTTTTGCTGTATCTCCTGTACCGAACACTAATAAATAATGATCTTCTGCCAAACGATACACAATAGCATCATCTTCAATTCCACCTTCTTTTGTTAAAATTAGAGAGTATCCGGCTTTGCCAACATAAATTATTTCCATATTGCGAGGCAAAAGATAATTTACCATTTCATAGGCATCTTTTCCTTTTATATGGACTTTTCGCAAACCACTCATATCAAATAAACCTGCTGCTTCTCTAACAGCTGCATGTTCTTCATCGACATCTGTATAGTAATTCCACGCTACTGATATATCATTCCAATCAGCCAATCCAGCACCTAATTCAACATGTCTACTTTCCAAAGCTGTAATTCTTCTACTCATACGTAAGATTCTCCCAAATTAATATAATTCAAAATTATTACAAAAATAGGGTAATACATGAATTTTAAATTTAGCATCTAAAATTAAAACAACATTCATGAATTACCCTTAATTACAATAAATTTTTTAAAAATTTAGTCCACTCTAAATACTGGTTTCCAACCTCTTGGAGCAAGCGTAGAAGCAGAATCAAAATTCTTGAAATCATCCTGTGTAATTACTAAAGGAACAGGCTGAACATGCTCTGTAATACGCTGATTATTGTTATATTCAGGAGCTCCTCCAGTAGACATTTCTTTTCCTTCTAATAAACGCACCGCTTGGTCAATAGCTATTTGACCTTGCAAAACCATTTGGTCGCTTAAAGCCATTGCAATACGTTTTTTCTTTAAAAGAATATGCATACCAGTATTGTAGTAGTAAGCAACTAATTTAGTAGTATCAGCAATATCACGATCACGAACTACACCAACAGCTGCTTCCATTGTAGGAGCAGTGCCGACAATATAATCTAGGTTAGTTTTACCGCCTTTAGTACGAGAGGCAACTACATCTTCAACTAACTTTAATTGGATGCTTTTTCCTGTATCACCCCATTTATGGGCTACCAGTTCTAAATCACCATTTTTAATTGCATCTAAACAACCTCTGTCAGCATCTACTGCCCAAGCTGCTCCTGGAGGTCCAGGGAACCAAGCAATTGATTTAGTGCCACTACCTTTAGGATGTTTTTTCGCTACCCAATCACAAGCAAGGTAACCTAAAATGTACCAACTCTCTAAGATTTTAGAATCAACTTGAGTGCCAACACCATTAACTAAATCCACAACTGGGATACCTTTTTTGCGGATCTCATTAACTTGGTTGATATTGCCTTTACCAGAAATAGCTGATAATACTAAGGCATCAGCACCAGCAGAAATACAATCTTCTACTTGACGCAATTGACGCTCTAAATTAGTATATCCACCAGCTTCTAATAAAGTAACTTTTTGCTTAAGTCTTTTAGCTTCTGATATAACACCGTATCCAACTCCCACCCAATAAGAATCCTTTAAATGTGGGAAAGATACACAAATATTCCATTTTTTATCAACTTGACTTGGAGATAGAGGAATATAATTGCGAGAAGGCAATAAGGCTGGATTATTAGCCTCTAAAGTTTCACACTTGCCACTAGAATCCTCATCTGTACAAGACGGACTATATGGATTAACTTCAGCAGGCCACCAATCTTTCGCTTGAACACCTACCGATAATATCATTAATAAAAATACAGAAAGCCAACTTATTTTCTTAAAATACTTCATTTTAGTACTTCTCCTTAGCCACTTAAACATGACTTTAATTTGCTAAAACATTAATTATTATTAATACAAGAAAATAAAATAATTCTTTATGAATTAACAATTGTTTAAAAATATAACTTTTTCAATTAAATTGCTTAGATAATGCTTAGTGGTAAAACTAGAGCTTTACAAGAAATTCTATTTATTTTAGATTATAGCTTAAAAAAAACTAAAAAAATAATTATTTGGAAATTTTTTTTTACTTTGTGCAAATATATTAGTAAATTTACATTTACAAAGAGTTACTTGAGAAGATACACTTAAAACAAAATTATAGCTAAAACAGAGAAATATAAACGAAAGAAAAAATCCATATAATCTACGAGCTAAAAATCGCTATGGATGTCATAATAAATAAATTATGAATAAAATTGATAACTTGATGAAACAACTAAAAAACTATCAATAATTGATTTCCATACCTATTATCCAAAATCCTGCATATTCTAAATCATTTTCATTTTTCATAAGTTCTCCTTTGGAATTTTTTATATATTTGTTTTGCGATTTTTTTTGCACTCGTTATTAGGTTGATGAAAATGTATTTCCGTTTGAGATAGCGGCCACTTGCCAGTATTATTTCTGCAAAGGTATGCGACTTCTGCCTTAATTACTCAAGCTCCTTATGGATAGTTCCTGTACTCACCAAATATATAACATCCAGCGTTTTCTGTAGTGAATTGTTATGCCTTCTGTAACACAATATTGTATTCAAATATATTTTTTTCACCTGCTGCTTTAGAGGCAATCATCAAAGCTTGCTTGGCTTGACTTTTTCTTTGCAATAAAAGGTCGCTATCATTTAAACTTTGGTCTGGAAAATACATTTGTGTGATAATTTCAATATATCCTACTTTACTAATTTTAAAGTGTATATGAGGAGGTCTTATCCATGTATTGGAAGCAGGATAAGCGCCAGGAATGATAGTTTTAAAACGAAAACTACCATCTTTCTTGCTTAGAATAATTGCCCAACCTTGAAAATTAGGATCTAATGGAGCTTTACTATTATCATGTGGATGACGGTATTTTCCGGCAGCATTTGCCTGCCATAAATCAATAGTGGCATTTTCAATAGGATTGTTTTTCGTATCCAATATTTTACCTTGGATAATTACAATTGTTCCTTTTGCAACACCCTTACTTCCTTTCATTTTAGTTAAATCAAAGTCTTTATCTTGCTGAGCTACAATAGGATAAAATGGCCCTTTTATTTCTTCTGGTGTTGGTTTTTTGGCATGTACCAATTGGACAAAAAAAGATGTTACAACACCTATAATTCCAACTTTGATAAATTTCCTACGATTTGATTTTATGCTCATAATAATTTCCTATTGTGAAAGTTTAAAGTCCAAATTCAGCGTTTATTTTACGAGTTTGCTGGAGTTGTTTATTTTATGGTAATTTTACAACTTTCACTTGAATTTCAGTTATTAAATCTTTAGGATGATTATCATCAATGCTGTTCCAGTATAACAACCTAATTTCTTCATCATCATGGGGTATATATTTGCCTGTTTTCAAAACCTTTTGAAAAGTATTTCTAATGGCAGGACCTATTTTTTTATAACTCCCTTTGAATATAAAAGAAGCAAATAAGCCTCCTTTTAGTTTTAGTGTTTTTATATCGTTGGTTGTTTGAGGAGTACCCTCGTAGCCAATTGCATAGTAACTGCCTTTGATATTTCTGCTTTCAATGCTTAGTTGAGGAAATATGACCTTGTAACTATTACTTTCTTTCAGCAGATAATACTGTATTAGCTTTATTAGCGAGTTGGATATATGTCCTTTGTTATCTGTATGAACGACATACAAAATATTTTTATCAAGTATTTCTTTTATTTGAAAATCCCCAGCCTTAGGTAAAGGTAATGAAAAAACTATGTTTGAGAAACAAAGTAGAGATAAGGTAATCAATATTTTTTTTAGCATTTGTATATCCTTTTAGGTTTTAAAGAGCTAACATTCGGATTCATCTAACTTTTTGCGAGCAGCATGAAAAGTTCAGATGTAATTATATATTATGTGTTGTTGTAAATTACTGGCATTTTTCCTTTCCATTTATTCCATAACTCTGATTTTATCACTAAGTCAGACATGAAATCCGCAACATTAATGCGGCTAGTTGTGCCAGCGTTAAAAATTACGTTTCTAACAGGGAAAACATTTATATCATATTGACTGACTTTATCTTCATTTATTAGGCTGTCTGGACGAACTGCTACCCACTCAATATTGTTATTTTGCCCAACTTGAGTGCGAAGAAAATCAGCAGCTTTTTCATTATCTATATGTGGAGGAAGCAACAAGCGTAGCAGAGAAATAACAAATCTTTGGGAATATGGTGGCTTTTCAGGAATATCACGATTGCTATTGCCTGTTGTATTCATAAGGATAATTTTAAATTTATTATCTACATTCATCGACTCAATGGTTTTTACTGATTTTTTAATCGCATCAGTTACTAGCCGCCTAGGGTGACCAAACATGCCTTTAAAAGTTAAATTATGACCTAAACAAGAAAGTATTGCTTCACACTCTGTAAGATATTGGGATAGATCACTTTCAGATATCTTGGATATTTCGGCCTCAACTATTTGTAAACTAGAAGAAGAGTTATCTATGTTTATCAGTGAAGTTTTATTACGAACAATGGCAATAACATTGACTCCTTTGTGAAGTAGTATTTGCACAAGTAATCTACCAGTAGCACCACTTGCACCCAAAACTAATACTTTATTCATTTAATCATTCCATATTTATTGAGATTTATAAAGTTTCAACTCAATGTAGGTGATAACCTTCCGCTGAAGTGCTTTGTTAGTCGATTTTATCATGGTAATTTTACAACTTTACCTGGAATTTCAGTTATTAAATCTTGTTTTAGTATAAAAACCTAATTTTTTCTTAATCATGGGTATATATTTAATTTTAATATATTTTTGTTATTTTTAATATTTTTTCACTTTACTTAAGAG
>CAKMYR010000024.1 GCA_929200175.1 uncultured Gammaproteobacteria bacterium | reverse complement strand
GATTGTATTTACGCTGTTTATTATACTC
This sequence comes from uncultured Gammaproteobacteria bacterium, assembly GCA_929200175.1. GTDB lineage: Bacteria > Pseudomonadota > Gammaproteobacteria > PS1 > Pseudothioglobaceae > CAKMYR01. Next base: position 13,246 of record CAKMYR010000024.1, on the reverse strand, counting down.
ATTATATAAATTAAATTATCTAAATAATACCATTCATTTACCATAAATTAATTGTAAAAAATAATATACCAAAATTTATGATGATAAAAGCCTATTTTTCAAAGAAATAACAGCAAAAATATTTTTGCTTTTAGTAGCTTGTACCAAATAAAACTAAAACATTTAAGTCAATCAAAATTATTTTAATATTTTATTTGTTTTTTATACCCTTTATTTATTAGACTAGAGTATTATATACATTCTTCATACTACAATTAAATTTAAAATGAAAAAATATAAAATACTAACATTTCTGATTGCTAATATGTTTTTTGCCCAAGCATTTGCTATAGATTTTGTTTTCACTAAAGGGTTTTTTAATAAATACGCCATTAATGGCTATGATACAGTTAACTACTTTACAGAAGGAAAGCCAGCTGAAGGCAATAAAAAATTCACTTTTGAATATAAAGGAGCAAAATGGAAATTTAAAAATGCCGAAAATTTAGAATTATTCAAGGCAAATCCTCAAAAATACGCTCCTCAATATGGAGGACACTGCGCTTGGCGTATGGCTATTGACGGCGTAGGAGTATATGGAAATCCTAATTTTTGGACAATTGTAGATAATAAACTTTATTTAAATTACAACAAATCTATTAATCAACTCTGGACTAAAGATATTCCTAATTTTATTGTTAAGGCTGATGATTTTTGGTTAGGCAAGAATAAATTTAAAACTCTTAATTAATTAACAAAATAATTTCTTTAATAATAAATATATAAATAATTGAGGTTATTGATGTTCCCGCTACAATAGGAATTAAAATATTCTTAAATTTAATCTTGAGTATTGATAAAAAATAAATTAATATATTAATTGAAATTCCAGGAATAAAACACATAATAAAAATAACTAGACCTTTATTCTTAATTTTTTGCTCAAATTTTAATATTTTGTTAGGAATTTTAAAATTAAATTTATTAGTAAAATTATAAATAATAAAACAGTAACTAATAATTGCTATTTGAATAGCAAAAAATACTTGCAAAAATGAAAAAACATAAATGCCGGCAAATAAAAAAATGGTGCCGGGAAATAATGTTAAACCTCTAATAATAAGTATAAATATATATATTAAATAAGATACTAAAAAATTCTCCCCAATTAGAAAATTTTTTATGTCTTGTACTTGGATTTTATATTCACCGCAATAAAAAAATAGCAATAAAAAAATATTAATAACTATAAATCCATAAAAAAATATTTTTTTATTAATAATTCTTGCTATCATCGATTTGGATTTTGTTTAATTTTTCATAGAAAAAAGACAAGTCTTCAGTTTCACCATATCTAGGCTTTTCATGCATAGCTAAAAACGGTCTTGAGTTTAATTCTAGAAAAATTGATTTTTGTTCATTAAAATCAATATTAAGTCCTTTTTCACAAATCAAATCAATTCCTAAAATATTAGCATTGAAAAAATTAAGTATTTTAGTTAGATTTTCTATATTTTTTTTAGTTAAAACTTTTTTATTGATAATCTCTACACTAGATCCTAACTTTAAAGATATTTTATTGTGCAAATAAACTTTATCTCCATTTTTAGGTACATAATGTAAAGAAATTTTTTGTTGGTGTAAATATTTTTTGATTGATGAATTTTTAACTATATTATTAATAACTGGGGCTAAATTCATACTATTTCTAATTTTATTTTCTGCATCAATTAAATCATTAATATTTTGCTTTCCATCGCCAATTACAAAAGGAGGATGACGCTCAATAACTGACATAATGCCGTATTTTGTTATCACTATACGATAATTTTTACCAACTAAATATTGTTCTACTACACTAATTGGCCAAAATAATTTAACTAAAATAGTAGCTTTTAGTAATTGCGTATTATTTTTTATAGGAAAATATGCTCCTCTGGAAAATCCACCAACATTAGGTTTAACAACTAAAGGAAATCCATTCTTTTGAGAAAATTTAAATGCCTTTAAAGGATTAAAAAATATTTTGCCTTTAGCATAAGGTAAGTTATTTATTTTAAAAGCATCTCTGGCTTTAGCTTTAGAGCGACAAGCTCTCCTAACAGCTAAAGTATTGTAATCACTACAACCTGATAAAAAAAAAGTGGATAAAAACCAATGTAGTAAATTAGACATAATTATTTTTTTGATTGATTGTGTCTAATTATTTTTTTAAAAAATACAAAACGGTTAAAGTTTTTTTTAGGAACTAAACTACTAATCATAACTAAATTACGCATGTTTTTCTTAATAAATTTATGTTTATAACTTTTATCAACTTTATTGTCTAATAAATTAATAGGAAGTGGAGCAAATAAATTAATTTCAATAATTTTAAACAATCCTTTTAGTAAATCTTCTTTACTATTAGATTTAATGCCAAATCTGGCAATACGAAAATCTGGCAATTGTTTTAAATTATTTTTTATAATAACAATCTCTTTAGCTGAAAAATCATTTGTAATATCTTTATATTCAACATTTTTATTTTTAACTCCATTAATAGGATAATCTTCATTTGAATTATTAATAGATTGAGTAATTGTGATTGTAATAAGTTCGTTTGTATTTCTGTAATCACGAATATAAAAAATTTCATATTCATTTTTATCAACTGCTAACTCCTGTACTATATAAGGTATTTTACTTTTTTCATAATCACAAGCTAAAAAATCATCAAGTGAATCAATTCTAACAATTCCATTTGAATTTTGACCCCATTCTGGCTTCATAAATACAGGAAACTTCTTGGGCACTATATTTTTATCAAAATAGTTTTGCTCTAATTTCCATTTTTCAGGAATCATTTTATTTATATCAATTTTAGAATAAAAACCTTTTTCTTTATTGTACCATTCAATATTTATTTGAAAATAACGCGAAGGATTAATCCTAAGAATTAATGACCAGTAAATATAATAAAAAATTAGTTTAAAAACCAAAATTTCCCTTTGTTAAATTTACTAAATAAAAGTAAACTTAAATCTTTTTAGTATTAAGTTTTTGTTATAAATAAATTAAGAATTAATCCTTAAAAGTTTTAGCGACATTCCAGTTTTAATTATACTATTAAATAACTGAATTAATTTTTCTTTATTGGTATAAACATTATTAATAAGAAGTCTAAATAATGGTTTTTTATCAATATAGGACAAACAAAGCAAAATGCCATTTTTAGTATAAAGCTCATTACGCAATTTTTTATTAAAAATATCAGGGTCAATATCTTTAGTTTTAAAACGAAAACAAACATTAAATGAAACCCTTTTTGTTATCATTTCTAATTCATTACTTTGCTCAATAAAATTCTCAGCAAATTTTGCTAATTTATAATAATTTTCAATTCTATTTGCAAATCCTTTACGCTGATAAAATTTCCAATCTAAAAATGCTTTTAAGCTGTCAACACGGCGACCACATTGTAAAGAGCTAACACCTAAATCATTCTCTTCACTTCTAAAAATATAGCTATTGTCTCCACCAGAACAACTATTTAAAAGTAATTTTTTATGATTTATTAATAAAAAATTACAAATTAAATTACTTCCTAACATTTTATGAAAATCAATAGTAAAAGAATCTAGTTTTTCAATACCAGTTAAAAATTTATCTTTAAGATATGGACTCATAATAGCAGAACCTCCCCAAGCACCATCTCCATGCAACCAAAAGTTATGTTTTTGCTTTATCTTTAATAACTCAATTATACTATCATAAGCACCGAGAACTGTGGTCCCAAGAGTTGCACATACAAAAAATAAAATACCATCTTGTCGTTTAATCTTATCAATCTCTTTTTCGAGAATTAAAGTATTCATTTGCCCTGTTTTAAGAGTTGGTATTTTAATTAAATTTAAAGTACCTATGCCTAATATATTGGCTGCTTTATCTAATGAATAATGCGAATCTTTACTAACAATAGCGAATAAGGTTTTTTGTTTGAAAAGACCTTGTTTTTTAACTTCTTTTAAGGCTTTATTGCGAGCTATCATCATTGCAATCATATTAGCATTAGAAGAGCCTGTTGTCATTTGTCCTTCGCCATTTTTAAAGCCTACAATCTTTAGCATTTGCTCAATCATATACCTTTCCATCAAAGTAGCAACTGGAGCAGTTTCTAAAGTACAAGCTGAAGTATTTGTAAAAGCAGTAATAATCTCGCCAATAATTGATGGCAAATTAGCGCCAGACCACATCCTGTTAACAAAATTAGGATTACTAGTATCAATAGAATATTTTAAATATTTCTCAACCCAAACAAATAATTGATCCCAATCCTCAAGATTATCTTGTTTTGTTAAATCTAATTTATTTTCTAATTCAGTTAACGAATTGTAATTAATTTTTTGCTTATCTTTTTTATTCGTATATTCTATTAAAGTTTGTAGAATTTTATTTAATAAATGTTTTTGTTGCATTTTTATTTAAAAAAACCATAACAAACCCTAAAATTAAAATAGATAAAGCGGCATTAGCTAATCCTTGATCAGTACATAAATCAGGCGAAGTAAATGCTGCATGACATTCAGCTGCACTTTCAACTTTCCAAGTCGGTTGCCATCCAAGAGGGGTAAACAAATGAAAAAATACTGCCCCGCCCATTAAAGCTATCGAAAAAAGCCCACCAATAAAATGAAACTTTTCTCTGTAATTCCATAAAACTAAAGGTAAAAGAAAAAATAATGAAGCAATAAGCTCTGCTGTTCCTATTAAAATAGCGCCATAATCACTAAACAAACTACCTAAAGTTTGATTGATAGTTTCGCTCATCCAATTACCAATAGTTGAAAAAATATGTTTTGGTTCTAATGCAGTTGAATCAAATTTAAAAAACAAAGAAGATATAAAAACATATGATGACCACAATGCTATAAAGTAACTTGCTATAATTTTTATTTTATTCATATATATCCTTTTTAATTATATTATCGGTATATTTTACATATTAACTTAATAATAATGTCACTATTGTAAACGTTTTATTGCTTTGCCAGAATTAAGTACAAACCTTACTTGTTCTGCTCCATCTTCAATTGATTTAACTTTTTTTAAATGCCATAATATCAAAGAGGCTGATAAAACTAAAGAATCATAAAATTCGCCAGACTCACCAGAAAGTGCCAATTTTCCTAACTTAGCTGTGTAATCAGCAATAGCCGATATATTATTTTCAATCCTAAACTTTTTAGGTAAAGAAATAGCTCTAACATTTCTATTTATATTTAATGATAAAGGATTAATATTGATATTTTGTTGTTTATGATTTTCTTGATGAGATATTATAGTGCTTGGTTGACGAAGTGATGGAGTAACCCCTCCTTCAATTCCTTTAACTAATAAGGTAGTATCAATATTATTAGCCTTTACTAAATCAACATAAATAGATTGATACGCTTTATGTACATAACCTTTAATAGAATGTGTTTTTTTTGCTCGTATAGGACATATTAAAGTCTCTATAGTATTAATAACAGTGCGTTTAACAATGCTATTTCTTAATGACAACATAGAATAAAGTGGCTTACAATATTGAGCTTGATCTAAATATGTCCAGCCAATTGATTTATCTTCTAATCTTTCTTTAGCTTTTGTAACCGAACAATCAACATTTAATCCTAATGCTTTATTAATATGACGATGAGTTAAGCCAAATTTAGGTGTTAGATTATCCAAACCATGAATAATAACAGGGATACCAAGCTCAGCTAATAACGGAGGTAAAAAAGATGAAGTTGGTATTGATCTACTATAACCACTATATGGCTCTCCTAAATCAACTAAATTATCAACATTAATTTGTCTTTTATCGCTTTTGTCTAAAATGGCAGCTAATATCCCTTGATTTTCTTGATTAGTTTCACGCTTCATTCTTAAAGCTATTAAAAAAATAGCTACTTGGATATCTTCAATTTCGCCATTTAATATAGCTGTCATTGCAAGTTTTGCTTGGGTAAAATCAATATCTTTACTCATATTAGGACCAGTAGCTATGGCCTGAATAATTGAGTGCATTAGTTTTTTAGAATCCATCTAAATTTAGGATTTATATTAGCTATAAATTTATACAATATTAAGTATTTTTATATAAGTATAATGACAAATAATGAAAATACTTAATAAAAGAATTATTATACAATTTTTAATAATTATTTTAGTGATTTTAGCATTTCGTGCTTGGCAAAATAAAGATTTAGTTAATGGCACAGTACCAATTCTTAATTTACAAACAATTACTAAAGATACAATAGATTCAAAACCATTAGCTGATAGTGCATTTTTGATTCATTTTTGGGCTACTTGGTGTAGAATTTGTGAGATTGAAAATGATAGTATTCAATCCATTGCCAAGGATTATAAAACATTAAATATTGCCATTAAATCTGGCAGCGATGATTATATTAAGGAATATGCTATAAAAAATGGACTTAAACTAGATAATATAATCAATGATAATTCAGGATCATTGGCACAATTATTTGGAGTTAGAGGCACGCCAAGTAGTTTTATCGTTGATAATGAAGGCAAAGTGCAATTTACAGAAGTTGGTTATAGTTCAGAAATTGGACTTAGATTAAGATTATGGTTTGCTAGTTTATGAGTAATAATATTGGTGATTGGTCAAAATATTTAAAGGGTACTTCAAAACAAGAATACTTTGTTAGGCTATTAAATCTATTAAAACAAAGGTATATTGAAAATAAGATTATTTATCCAGATAGAAAAAAATGGTTTTATGCTTTTGAATTAACTCATTTTAAAGATGTTAAAGTTTTGATATTAGGCCAAGATCCTTATCATAATAAATCTCAAGCTCATGGACTTAGTTTTTCTGTACCATTTGGCACTAAAATACCGCCATCTTTAAGGAATATTTATCAAGAATTATATACAGACTTACAAATAAAGCCAGCAAATAATGGCGACTTAACCGCTTGGGCAAAACAAGGTGTATTATTATTAAATAGCGTATTAACTGTTGAAGAAAAATCACCAAGTTCGCATGCCAATTACGGTTGGGAAAAATTTACAGACAATATAATTAGCATATTAAGTGAAAATAAAGAACACCTAGTTTTTATATTATGGGGATCTTATGCACAAAAAAAATCTATACTTATAAATAAAAATAAACATTTAGTTTTAACTGCATCTCACCCTTCTCCATTTTCAGCACATAAAGGTTTTTTTGGTTGTAAACATTTTTCTAAAACTAATAACTATTTACTTACACATAATAAAAAAATAATAGATTGGAAATTATGAAGTTAGTAATTGACGAATCTTGTTATCAATATCAAAAAATATTTTCTGGTTTTGGAAAAATAATTTCATTAGATGGTAAAGATATTAATAATAAAATTATTAAAAATACAGATATATTAATTATTCGCTCAAGAACTAAAGTAGATGAAAATTTATTAAAAAAAAGTACAGTCAAATTTGTAGGATCTACAGTTGCTGGGATTGATCATGTTGATATTGATTATTTAAAAAATAATAATATAAAATTCTCTCAAGCTAAAGGATGTAATGCAAATGCAGTTGCAGAATTTGTCATAAGCTCAATTATTAATTTAGCAGCTAAATTAAATTTTGATTATACAAAAAAAACTCTAGGAATTATTGGAGTAGGAAATATCGGAAAGATATTAGCTCATAAAGCAAGTTTGTTAGGAATAAAAACTATATTAAATGATCCTTTGCGTAAAGAAAAAGAAAATTTACCTAATTTTGTTAGCCTTGATAAAGCTATAGAATCTGATATTGTTAGCTTTCATACTCCTTTAACTTTTAATTGCAAATATCCCACATATAAATTATTAAATAATAATAATTTTCATAAAATTACAGATAAAACTATACTTATTAATACAGCTCGTGGCGGCATAATTGACGAGCAAATTTGGCAAAATACTAATACTTTAGCAAATGTAATTGATTGCTGGGAAAATGAGCCAAATATAAATCAAAAACTACAAAAAAATGCCTATTTAGCCACCCCTCATATAGCTGGACATTCAATTGATGCTAAATTTATTGGTAATATTATGATTTATAAAGAATTATGTAAGTTTTTAAATGTAAATTATGATGATAATGTTCTTAAGTTAATTAATAAAAGAAAATTAACAATAAAAAAAGATAATTTAAAAGATTCTATCAACGCTATTTATGATTTTAAAAAAGACTCTTTAGCAATAAAAGATATAAAAAATTTTGAAAAATATCGCAAAAATTATCCAGTCCGTTATGAATGGCATAATTTTAATAGCAAGGTTAATTTACCAATAAGCTAAATTACAAAAAATTAATATTTATAGTATTTTATTGAACTAACGATATTGAAATAATATTGCTTTAATTGATTGATAATTAGTAGCTATATTGCGTAGCTTTTTCTCTCCTAATTCTTTACTAATATTGCCGTCTTTTATTTCTTTTACTTGATCATAATACATTTTCTTTATTGTTTCTAAAGTTGCATTAATCTCATAAATAGTAGGATTATCTTCATCTTTCCAATCGCTTGGTAATGTAAAAGGATATTTTGGTTTAAATTCTATTATATTATCTTCAAACACGGCTAATTTGTTAAGCTCGCAAATAATAAAGGTAGTTTTTCTGGTAAGCGCTCAACATTATCAATAATAGTATAATTATTTTCACCAAAAATATGTTTAGCATAACTGTCTGCATACTGATCTAAAGTTAGGCAATAAGATAAAACTCCAGTAGAATATAATTCTTCTACAGCCTTTTTAGTATCATGTCTTAAATGTTGAGGATCTTTTTCGTCAATATCAGCTGGTTCACCATCTGTGACTAATATAACTAACTTACGCCTTTCTTCTTGTTTTAATAAATAATGACCAGCATGACGTAAAGCAGCACCCATCCTAGTAGATAATCCTCCTTTCATGCCAGCAAGATAAGATTTAGTTTTTTCTTCGAAATTTTGATTAAAATCTTTAAATTTAAAGTAATGTATATCATGGCGACCATCAGAAGCAAAACCATGTAAGGCAAAAGCATCGCCAATACCATCTATAGCGGTTGCTACTAGGCTAGCTGCTTCTCTTGTCAATTCTAAGATTGTTTTATCTGAACCTGCTACTACTTGATTAGTTGATTCGGACAAATCAAGCAATACAATAATTGATAAATCTCTAGTTTTTAATACATTTTTCATAGTTATTTTAGAGCTTGGTTGCTTTCCCATACGAATTGCTACCATAGCATCAATTGCTGCATTAATATCTATCTCATCACCATCTTCTAATCCTCTTTGTCTTTGTACTCCTGATGGTGATAATACATCAATAATCTGTCTTATTCTATTAACAACAGGTTTATGTTCAAGAAGTATTTTTTCAATATCTTCAGGATCGCCACTAGCGGGTCTACGCTCATAAACAGTTGCCCAATCCGGTCTGTGTAATTGGATTTGATAATCCCATTCTTGATAATGATAAGGATCAGAGATTGGTTCTTTACCCATAATGTCATTAAATGATTTAGCATCATCTGTTAAATCATCTTCATATACTCGCATATTATCTTTACAAACCCAAATTTCTTGGGCATCATCTCCTGCTAATTCGCAATCAACTTCAAGAGCCATCATTAAAGGGCTAACCTGATGACGAACTTGTTGATTAAGGCTTTGCATATATTCAAATTCATTATCCCAACTAAATTTTTCATAATTCCAGATAATGCGATTATCATCTCTATAAAGAATATTATAACGCTCCAGTATTCTTAAACTTGGCACTTGTTTTTCGCTTGCAAATAAATTATATAGCTCCATTCCAATAATCCAGGAAAAATGATTATCATCTTGATTTTTAGCTATTTCAGAATGGAATTTTTTTGCAAGATTATTAATTTTCTCGTTATCACCTTGAGTTTTATTATCTAATAATTGCAAAGCAAATTTTTCTAAAATAGGCATAGTTTGATGTTCTGCTTTTGTTTCAGGCTTTAAGCTCATTATTGATTTCCATAATTTTTTTAATCCCGGAAACTCTTGAATAGCTTTATATTCAACTCTAGCATCTTCAATAAATCCAATAAAAAACTTTTGTGCTGGTGAAAGTTGTTCTGGTGAAATAGATTTATTAGCATACATAATATGCGATGCCATATGTGTTGCAGTTGCACGGTATAAGTCTAAAGCACTTATTTCGCCAACATTATCTAAAGCATCTGGCAAGTGCAAAATCATATCTTCAATATAGGGCCTAAAATCTGTGTAATCTGACCCACTTGGTCTTAAAAAAAAGTCTCTTGCCCATAAGGCTCGTAAATAAAAATTAAGTTTTTTTTGTACTTTAACAAAAAGAACACCACGTCTTTCTTTTTCTAACATAGCCAAGCTATCTGCTGATTCAAGATTAAAATAAGCTGTTAAATTATTAAAATCTCTTCTATAAGCTGAAGCTCCAAAGTTCGCCCAACGCCTTAATCCGCTAAGAGTTAATTTAGATAAAAGAAAATCAACATGCACTAACATTGGCCTAAGCCCTCTAGCTGCCGTTGATGCTAATTGATGAATTAAGACCAAATAACCCTTGACTAATTGTAAATCACCTAAATTTCTTGAAACTGATGGTAAACCAGATAATAAAAGCGAGATTACAGAACCTGAAGTCATTGAAGATAATTTCATAGCTGCAGTTACACAATCTTTAATTATTTCCTCTTCACATTCTTTTGCTACTTGAGGCATAACTTCTAAATATGTAATAACTAAATCATTACCACGACCAAGATTAGATAATGCTTTTGCTCCATCTAAATAATCTCTTAAGCCTGCTGGGGAAATAACTCTTGCAGCATCGTGAAAAGTTGATTCCAAGACATCTTTAATCTCTGGAGCAACATCTTCTAAATATTCTGAATATTCTTCAAGGATTATAGTTGACATAATTTTCTACTATTTTTGCGTTATTGTAACTTAATTGTTTTTTGTTATTTTTTCTCATTGTATTTGCAAAGATATTTTACTAGGTTTTTACTATTTTTACCACATACAATAATAATTCAAAAGCAATATAAAACATAATTATTCCAACTAAAAATTCTAAAAAACGCCAGGATTTTTCATTCATAAAAAATGGCCGTAATAATCTTGCTCCATAACCAAAACCAAAAAACCAGATAAATGACGCTATAAAAGCCCCTAAAAGAAATAAAATTTTACTTTGTAAAGGCATTGTCCCTGCTATTCCTCCAATAATAAAAATAGTATCAATATATACATTAGGATTTAGAAAGGTTACTCCTAAAGCCGACAAAATAACTACTTTAACTCCACTATCGATTTTTGTATTGGAGTTTTTGCCAAGAATTGCAGTTGATTTAAATGCGTTTAAAAATGATCTAATACCATACCAAATTAAAAATAAAGCTCCAGATAAAGCAAGTAACAAAGCTAATATTATGCTTGATCTAATTATAGTGCCTACTCCCATAACACCAATTGTCATTAAGATGATATCACACACAAAAAATATTAAAGATACCAAAAAAATATTTTTTGCTTGCAATCCATGTTTAAGTAAAAATGCATTTTGAGCACCAATTACTATGCTTAGTCCTCCAGATATAATAAATCCTTTTAGTACTAATTCCATGTAAAATTATTTTTTATAAGCAATTTTATTTACCGTTTTTAAGATTTAAATTGTGGCAATTATGTTATTTGACTTTTTATCAACTTTATTAGTTTGTTTAAAAAACTTATACTAAAAGTTATCTTGTTAAATATTATAAAGATTTACAATATTTTTTAATTTTATTGATTATGATTTAGCGCGAAAAACACTAGATAAGTTTTCCGCGCTTAAAATTTATTATCTACTTATTTAAGGTTGTTTAACTTTGCGTAAATAAGGTTTAATTGTCTCCCAACCATCAGGATAAATCTTTTTGGCATCTTCATTTGAAACTGCAGGAACAATAATAACATCTTCTCCATTTTTCCAATTAACAGGAGTTGCAACTTTATTTTTAGCTGTAAGCTGCATTGAATCAATAACTCTTAAAATTTCATCAAAATTTCTACCTGTAGTCATTGGATAAGTCATCATAAGTTTTATATTTTTATCAGGACCCACAATAAAAACTGATCTAACTGTTGCATTTGTCATTGCAGTTCTACCTTGAGCAGAACCAGTTTCATCAGCGGGAAACATATTATATAACTTTGCTATACTAAGGTTAGTATCAGCAATTACCGGATAGCTAACAGTAGTATTCCCTACATCTTCAACATCTTTTAACCATTTCTTGTGATCTTCTACAGGATCAATACTTAGCGCAATTATTTTAGTGTTTCGCTTTTCAAATTCAGGCTGTATTTTAGACATGTAACCAAGCTCTGTTGTACAAACAGGAGTGAAATCTTTTGGATGTGAAAATAACACAGCCCATCCATCTCCAATCCAATTATGAAAATCAATCTTGCCTTGTGTTGTTTGTGCTTGAAAATTAGGCGCTTGATCATTAATACGTAAAGACATGTGTTGCCTCCTTAGTTAAATTAAAAAAATCTTAAATATAAAAATTAGTTGTTATAAATAATTTTTCGTACTATAACATATATTATATTTTTAAATATTATAGATAATTCCTAAATTTAGATAAAAACAAAATAATTTAATTTAATACTATCTTTAATGTTTGACTGATTCAGAAAACAAATGCATAATTATTATTCCAAATACAATCAACAACATGCCAATAATTGTTGGAATATTAATTTTTTGATTAAAAACAACAACACCTACTATTGCTATTAAAACTATCCCTAAACCAGACCAAATTGCATAAGCAACACCAACTGGTACTGTTTTTAAAACTAATGAAAGAAAATAAAATGAAATTACATAACCAATCAAAACAACAATACTAGGACCAATTTTTGTAAATTCTTGAGAAGACTTTAAAGCACTTGTAGCAATGACTTCTGTAACTATAGCTATAGCTAAATATAAATAACCCATTAAATATCCTTTATTAATAAGAAGATTAAATAATCATTAAGATTTTAATTATTGTACCACTGCTATTATTTTTATAAATAATTTATTTTATATTTAAACAATTTTATATTTTTAAAAAATCTAAAGTGATAATTTAAAAAATAATTCATCTAGATTTTGATTAAAAATAATTTTCTATACACAAGTTTCTTTAATTATTTTATTTCTTCAAAACTTAT
>CAKMYR010000023.1 GCA_929200175.1 uncultured Gammaproteobacteria bacterium | reverse complement strand
GTATAGGTTTCAATTTTAACATTCTTATACAGTGTTGCAAATATTTTGTTTAAACTGTTGGTAGGAATACCACAAATAGCACGTCTAAAAACATAGTCTTTAGTAAGATTTAATATCTCTACAAATTCATCAAGTATGATTCGTTTATTTTTATAATCTCCATAGACTGCCAATAAAAATGGGTACGAAGTATCCATACGTAATTTGGTAATTTCTTTAAATACAGACTTTAAAGTTTCATCTTCTTCTTTCTGTAAAGCAATAGCAACATAGTATTTAGAATATTCATAAAGGCTTTTTACAATATTTTCTGTTCCTAATTTATCTTTATGTTTATTAAAATACTGTTTAAATTTATCGTAAACTTCTCCAATTTTAGAAATACTATTCAGCTTCATTGTCAAGTAATACCTCATAAAATTAGGTAAATCACTTATGTTTTCTCCAAAACTTTGTTCCATAGGATACCAATAGGTTTCGTATAGATATTCTTGTAATTTAGGCTCTTGTCCCATTAAAATATAGTTTCTAATAAGGTCTGCTTGCGATAGGTTTAATCCTGTTGAGTTTAGACTCTCAAATATTAATTGTGGATTGTCTGTTCCTTTTTCTAATGCTACATCAACTACTATTAATTTTTGAAGCCCTTCGTATATTTTATTGATGTTATCATTATTTATTTTATTATAAAAGTATTTGTGATTTTCTAAAATTCTATTTGAGTACTCTGTTGGTAAAGGTTTTTTAGTTAACAAGTTTGTTAATGTTTCCTTATCTTTTCTTGTCAATAATAATTTGTAGTATAAATCATCATCTTCTTCTATATTAAATAGATAATAGTTTTCTAGCTTTTTAGCTTTTATATCTACTACTGCGCAATCTGGATTTTTATCTATGAACTTTACAATAGCTGCAATCAATAATGTAATGGTTGTTAATCGCTGTTGCCCATCAATTACCAAATACTTATCTTCTGCAATGGTATTAATGTCTGGTTGAAAATAAACGATTGAACCAATAAAATGACCTTGTTCAGACTTAGATGCTTCTTGAATGTCTTTGAGTAATAAGTCGCATTGTTTGAATTGCCAACTGTAAGTGCGTTGGTAAATAGGAACGATGAACTGTTTAGGTCCTTTTATAATTGATAATAGATTTTTAGCTGACGCTTTCATATATAAATCTGGAGTTATCTTGATAAAGTAGATTATACTTATTGACTGGATTACCTTTTTTTATCTACTACATAATTTTTATATTACCAAGTATTTATATCACTTTCCTTTGTTGGATACAATTATATAGTATTAAATAGGCTTAGTCTTTTGCTTTTATTTTAAATTTGATTGGCTAAATCAAATTTTCCCAAGTTATATTACTTTCTGTTCGGCCAAAATGTCCGTAGCTGGCTGTTTGTTGATAAATTGGGTGTTTTAGATTTAACATTTGAATTATGCCTTTAGGGGATAAATCAAAATTGTCATTAACGAATTTTTCAATTTTTGCTAACTCTACTTTTTCGGTACCAAAAGTTTCAATATTAATACTTATAGGCTCTGCAACTCCAATAGCGTAGGAGATTTGAATTTCGCATTTATTAGCAAAGTTTTTTGCAATAATATTTTTAGCGACAAAACGCCCAGCATAAGCTGCACTTCTATCTACTTTTGATGGATCTTTGCCGGAAAATGCGCCGCCGCCATGTCTTGCCATACCGCCATAAGTATCTACAATAATTTTTCTACCTGTTAATCCAGCATCGCCTACAGGGCCGCCTATTACAAATTTGCCAGTAGGGTTTATGTGATATTTGGTATTAGAATTTATCAAATTACTAGGTATTATTGGTTTAATTATTTCTTCTATAACTGCTTCAATTAAATCCTTTTGACTAATATCTTCATCATGTTGAGTGGAGAAAACTATAGCATCAACTCCTATTACTTTTTTATCTTCATAGACAACAGAAACTTGTGATTTAGCATCTGGGCGTAACCAGTTTAATTTATTGCTTAGCATTAAATCAGCTTGTTGTTTTACTAATCTATGAGCATAAACGATAGGAAAAGGCATTAAAACATCTGTTTCATTACAAGCAAAGCCAAACATAAGTCCTTGATCGCCAGCACCTTGCTTATGATCATCAAATTCATCAACTCCGATAGCTATATCTTGTGATTGCTCTCCTAGTAAATTGATTATCTTGCAGGTATTGCCATTAAAGCCATATTCTTGTTTATCGTAACCAATATTATTGATAGTGGTGCGAATAATTTTTTCATAATCAATATTAGCTTTAGTAGTAATTTCACCAGCTAAAACAACATTATTATCTTTTACTAAAGCCTCAACTGCAACTCGTGAATTTTTATCTTCTTTTAATGCCGCATCTAATATAGCGTCAGAAATTTGATCACAAACCTTATCAGGATGACCAGCAGAAACAGATTCAGAAGTAAATATCATAATTTTCCTTAAAGTATTAAAAGACCGGCATTTAAAAAATAATCCCTATTTTAGCTTTATCTTAGTATCAAAAAATAAAATAAGCAATTAAGGTATCTAAAGCCTCGAATATTATAACAATAAAATATTAAATTTAAAGAAATATTTAGCTATTATTCTAAAGAAATTCTAATGGCAACACTACTAATAAAAGGTGCTAACATTAAACAAACTAATTGAATTGTTGCTAAAAAATATAAATTTCCGCTAATATCTACACCTTCAATAAAATTATTAACAGCAGTGCTTGCAAAAATTAAAATAGGCACATAAAGTGGCAAAATCATTAAAGATAGTAATATTCCAGAATTTTTAACTCCAACCACTAAAGATGCACCAATAGCCCCTATAAAACTTAAACTTGGAGTAGCTAATAACAAAACTATCATTAAAATTTTTATAGATTGTATATCCAAAAATAAAAATAATCCTAGTAATGGTGATAATAAAATAATTGGCACTCCTGTCAACATCCAATGTGCGATTATTTTGCTAAGCATTAAAAATGGCAAAGAATGTTTAGAGATTAACATTTGCTCTAATAAGCCATTTTCAAAATCATTATGGAACAAAATATTAATAGACAGCAAAATTGACAACATAGAAGAAACACAAATTACTCCTGTTGCAATTTTCGCTAATAACTCTGATTCTGGACTAACAGCTAACGGAAATAATGAAACCGACATTATAAAAAATAATAATGGATTTAACATCATTGAAGAATTGCGTACTGCAATATTTAAATCTCGCCAAATAGTTTGAAAATAAATATTCATAATTCTAATACTTCTTGATTAGCAAAAATATTATCTTGATGACTAACAATTATGCAAATACCATTATTTTTACAATGATTATTAATACATTGTTTAACAATTTCAATCCCGTCTTTGTCTAATGCAGTAAAAGGCTCATCTAATAACCAAAGCTTAGCTTTAGATAAAAATAATCCAGCTAAAACAACACGACGCCTTTGTCCAGCTGACAGTCTATAACAATATTCATTTTCATAACCTTTTAGTCCAATTTTATTAAGAGCATCATTTAATAAAGTTTTATTAGTTGATTGTTTAAGATTGGTTAAAAAATTTAAATTATCAATACTACTAAGGGTAAGATTAAGCGACGGTAAATGTCCAAAATAGAAAATTTGTTTTTTATATTCAAATGATTTAACATCATGCTCATCTAAAGAAACACTTCCTTTTTCTGCAGTACTAATGCCTGCTAAGATTTTTAATAAAGAAGTTTTGCCACTTCCATTAATACCAAAAACGTGTAAAATCACGCCATCTTTTGCTTGAAAAGTTAAATTTTTAAACAAAATGTTGTAATCTTTTTGGTAACTGATATTTTTAACTTTGAGCATAAAAACATTATAATATGAAACCAGAAATTTATGAGCAATTAACCGAGATAGCCAAAGAGTTTGTACGTCAAGGAAAATCTAAAAGGCGCTGGAGAATAGCATTCTTTATCATAATTTTCGTTTATTTTGCTATTAATGTAAATTTTTTAATAAGAGACAATAGCTCTTTAAAAGACTCTTTTTTAAAAGAATCTGATTTTGTAGCAGAGATTTCTTTAAGTGGCGATATAGCTAGCAATGGCACAATTAATGCAGAAGAATCAATTGATTTAATACAATCTGCTTTTAAAGCAGAAAAATCAAAAGCAATTATTTTAAAAATGAACTCACCAGGAGGATCTCCTGTCCAATCTAGCAGAATATTTAAAGCTATTAATGAATTTAAGGAAAAATATAACAAAAAACTATATGTAGTAATTGAAGATGTATGTGCATCTGGTTGTTATTATATAGCTAGTAGTGGTGATGGGATTTATGCAAATGAAAATTCAATCATAGGCAGTATTGGGGTAATCATATCAAGTTTTGGACTAACAGAATTAATGAAAAAAATAGGTTTAGAAAGAAGACTATATACTGCAGGAAAATATAAAGGATTACTTGATCCATTTTCTAAAGAAGATGGTTCAGTTGTTAAACATTTTAATAAACATATTCTAGAAAAAGCACATAAAAACTTTATAGACTCTGTTAAATCTGGCAGAGGTGATAAATTATCAAAAGATCCAAATTTATTTAGTGGATTAGTCTGGCTAGGAGAGGATGCAAAATCTCTAGGACTAATAGATGGCATTAAAGACTCCTCATCTGTTGCCAAAGATATTATTGGTATTGAAAATATAGTTAGGTTTGAAAAAGATAAAACCTTGTTAGAAAAAATAATTGATACAAGCGTTGGTAAAATTTATCTTTTTATTCAAGAAAAATTACAAACTACTTTGATTTAATAAATCTTAAAACTTAATTAAGAACTTCATATTCTATTTTTTCAACTAAGCTTATAGTTGTTTTTTGTACTTCTTTAACAGTTATTTTTTTTCTTTTTTAATTATTTCCACTGCCTCTTCTCTAGTTATTTGTCCTTTTTCTTCTTTAGTTATTTTTGTTATTTCTTTTTCTCTATCGATTGCTTTTTGCTTAGCAGCTTTTATTAATTCTTTCGTAGCGGCTGTATTTTGTATTTCTTTGTAAATTGCTGCTGTTGATTTTTCCTTATTATTTGTTATTTCATCTTTGTTTTGCTCTTCGTTTGTTATTATTAATTCCTCTTTTACTAGCTCTTTTTGTTTTTGCTCTTTAGGTATTATTGAATTTTCTATTACTAGTTCTTCTTGGTTTTCTTTTGCTATTATTGATTCTTCTTTTACTAATTCTTGTTGCTGCTCTTTAGGTGTTATTGAATTTTCTACTACTAATTCTTTATCATTTGTTAGTGATAAGTCATTATCTGTGTAAAAATTAGATAAAGCATCTTCTTTAAATTCTAATACTAATCTGTATCTAATATCATCTTTATTGTACAATGTAGAATAATTTATGTAATACCATTTATCTTTATGAAAAGGATCTATAATAGTCGGATGTCCTATAATTCTTCTAGTCTGGTTTTTTGACATGCCTATTTCTAATTTTTCAATTTTATCCTCATCTAATACATATCCTTGATTAACATCTGATTTGTAAATTATTGGTAAATCTAGCGTGGAACAACTATAAAGAAAATATAATGGTATTATGATAAATAATGTTCTCATTTATTTTAAAATATAAAATAATTAGAAAAAGATGATTATATATGAATGATAAAGATTTGAAAAGAGCAGGGCTTAAAATTACAGAGCAAAGATTGGTGATTTTAGATATTTTGAAAAAAAGTAAAAATCACCATATCAGCGCAGAAGATGCTTATAAAGAATTAATAAAAAAAGATTTAGATGTAGGGATTGCAACAATTTACCGTGTGCTTGCAAAATTTGAAGAAGTTGGAATAGTTAATAAGATTAATTTTGATAATAATATGTCAGTATTCGAATTAGCTAACACCGAGCATCATGATCATTTAATCTGTACAGAATGTGGCAATATAGAAGAATTTACAGATGAAATAATTGAGCAACACCAATCAGACATCGCAAAAAAATACAACTATAAACTAACTAGCCATTCTCTGAATTTATACGGAATTTGCAAAAATTGCCTATAAATGGAAGATTTCATAATTAGAGCAATTTTAGCAGCTGTAGGTATTTCAATTATAACTGGATCTTTAGGCTGTCTTGTGGTCTGGAAACGAATGAGTTATTTTTCTGAATCTATATCACATAGCTCACTACTTGGCTTGACTCTTGGCATTGCTAGCG
This sequence comes from uncultured Gammaproteobacteria bacterium, assembly GCA_929200175.1. GTDB lineage: Bacteria > Pseudomonadota > Gammaproteobacteria > PS1 > Pseudothioglobaceae > CAKMYR01. The sequence goes on along the minus strand of CAKMYR010000023.1, from coordinate 7,086 downwards.
GGCTAGGAATTAATTTTGGATTAATATTAATAGGCGTACTTTTTTCCTTGCTTGTTATGATTTTGCAAGAACGCAAATCTTTATCATCAGATGCAACATTAGGTATTTTGTCTCATATTACTTTAGCTCTTGGGATAGTTATACTGCCTTTGGTTGGCAATACTAACATTGATTATTTTTCTATTTTGTTTGGTAATATTTTATCAATTAATAATAAGGATATAATTTGGATTTATTTAATTGTGTTAGTTATATCTACTTTATTGTACTTTTTTTGGCAAAAATTTTTATTACTAACTATAAATGAAGAATTAGCCAAAGCAGAAGGCATGAATCATATTTTTTATAAAATATTATTTACTTTTATGCTTACTTTAACTGTATATATTTCCGTACAAACCATTGGAGTGCTCTTGATTACTTCGTTGCTTATAATTCCTCCAACTATAGCTAGAGTTTTTTCCGATAAGCCTAATAAAATGGCATTTCAATCTATATTAGTTTCTATATTGTCCGCAATTGTTGGAATTATAATTTCTATGTATTATGATATAGCGGCAGCGCCTTCAATTGTAATTACACTTGGAGTGTTGTTTGTGTTTTCCCAGCTGATTAAAAGTAAATAAAATTAATATTATATTACTCTAATTCTGCTAATTGATTGGCTTGATCCTCTAATATTAAATGATCAACAACTAACTCTAAATCGCCATTTAAGATATCTTCTAATCTATATAAAGTTAAGGCTATACGATGATCTGTAACTCGTCCTTGAGGATAGTTATAAGTCCTAATTCTTTCTGATCTATCGCCGCTACCAACCATTTTTTTACGCTTTAAATCTTGCTGTTGTTTTTGCTTTTGTTGTTGCATATCAAGGATTTTAGATGCTAATACAGACAAGGCTTGAGTTTTATTTTTATGTTGAGAGCGACCATCTTGACATTCAACAACAACCCCAGTAGGAATATGAGTAAGCCTAACAGCAGAATCAGTTTTATTAACATGCTGACCACCAGCTCCACTTGCTCTAAAAGTATCTATGCGAACATCATTCATATTAATATCAACTTCTTCAATATTTTCTACTTCAGGCATAATAGCAACTGTACAAGCAGATGTATGTAACCTACCTTGAGATTCTGTTTCTGGAACTCTTTGTACTCTGTGAGTGCCAGATTCAAATTTTAATTTTGAATATACATCATTGCCACTAATACGAAATATTATCTCTTTAAATCCGCCATGCTCTCCTAAACTAGAGCTTATAAATTGAATTTTCCATTTTTTATTTTCTGAAAAACGAGAGTACATTTTAAATAAGTCTCCAGAAAAAATACTAGCCTCATCGCCACCTGTACCTGATCTAATTTCAATAATAATATTACGAGAATCATTTGGATCTTTAGGCAATAAAAACTTTTTTAATTCTAAATATAGCTTTGCCAATTCTTCATTAGCTTTTGCAATTTCCTCTTTTGCCATAAATTTAATTTCCGCATCATCTTCAAGCAACATTAATTCAGCTGACTCAATATCCTTTTGGATTGTCAAATATTGATTAAACTTATCACAAATTGGCTCTAATTGAGAATGTTCAATCGATAATTTACGGAATTTATTTTGATCTGAGGCAATACTTGGGTCTGATAACATAATATTTAATTCTTCAAAACGCATAGATAAATGCTCTAATTTCGAGATAATAGAAGAATTCATTATTTTTTAGTATTTATATTTGGGATGCAATTTTCGCATTGGCTTAATTGCTCTTGGGGTAGTTGCTTAACATTAACATTAGTAGTATGCAATAATTTATTAGTTAATTGATCCGCTAACTGCTTAACAACTATTTTTGAATCTATGCCATTTTTTAATTTATTTAAAGCAATTTCAATAATATCATTTTTTATTAAATAAGCATTTTTATTATAGAATTGTACTATTTGCTCATTTGGCAATGTAGTTAGCCAATTATTAAATTTTTTGTTTTCAGTAACTATTATATCTAAAGCAAGTTTTTTTTCTTTTTGTCTAATTTCCATATTGTTATTAACTACCTGCTGTAAATCATCTATTGTGTACAAAAATACATCTTGAAGCTGACTAACTTCAGGCTCAACATCTCTAGGAATTGCAATATCAAATATAAAAATAGGCTTTCTTTTGCGTAATTTAATTGCTGTTTCAATCATGCCTTTTCCAATTATTGGCACTGAAGCAGCAGTACAAGAAATAATAATATCTACTTTATCTATAATTGTTGGAAATTGCCTAAAATTGATTGTTTTGGCGTCATAAATATCTGTAATTTTTTTTGCATTTTCAATCGTTCTATTAGCAATAATTATATTAGTAACACCTTGCTGGCTTAAATGTTTAGCGCATAATTCTATCATTTCTCCTGCACCAATTAACAAAACAGTTTGTTTAGATAAATCTGTGAATATTTTTTCACTAAGTTTGACCGCACAATATGCTATTGAAACTGGTGAAGATCCTATTTTAGTTTGAGTTCTAACTTTTTTGGCAGTAGAAAATGTATGTTGAAATAATCTTCCTAAAATTTTATCTAACGTTTTAGCTTCTTTGGCTTTATTATAAGCATGTTTTAATTGACCTAAGATTTGTGGCTCTCCAAGAACTAAAGAATCTAATCCTGTAGCAACATTGCATATATAATTTAAAACTTTTTCACCCTCAAGATAAACAACATAATCATTAAACTCATCAATTGCTATGTTATGATTTTTTGATAAATAATTAATTAATATGCCCTTAGTATCATCACTATCAGAAACAACATAAACCTCAGAGCGATTACAAGTAGAAAGAATAGCACAGGCATTGATGCCTTCTATGCTTTTTAATTCTAATAATGAATTTGTTATTTGCCCATCTTCAAAAGCAACTTTTTCACGAATTTTAACTTCTGCTAATTTATAATTAATACTTAAAACTGCTATTACTGACATAAAAAATTAATAAATAACCTTGTCTTTTAATTAAAATGAAATACTCTAAATATATTATACAATGATAATTTTTATCAATGTTAGAATGAAACACTACGCAAAATGGTTATTATGTTTTATTTTTTTATCGAGTTGTTCGGTAACAACAAACAAAATAGATAATATTAAAACTATACCTACTGCCTGGAGCTCAAATGGCAAAGTAAATGTACAATCAAACCAACAAAATCAAAGTTTTAATTTTAAAATTGAATTTAATAAACAAAATTATAAATTAACATTAACTTCAATTTTAGGATTTAAACAAATTGAAATTCATTCTCTTGACAATCAATTATTAATCAATGGCGATATTATTAATAACAATATTAAACAACTAATGATAGATAAATATGGCTGGTATTTGCCTATAGAATACTTAGCTGAGATATTATTTTTAAAAAATATAAATAGCGATGAATGGGAATTAAAAATACTTTCAGTACATGAAAATAAGCTGCCTAAAATCATTAATTTAATTAATAAAAATAAAAATATTAAAATTAAATTTGTATTTAAAAAAATTTCACTAATTTAGCTTAAAAATTTTTAGATTCTATAACTAATACTGTATTTATATAAATAAATGCTTAAAAAAACTTAATTCTACATCTGTATTAACCAAATTTGTTAGGAATAAATTGTACTATAAACCGATAACACTTAAATTTAAATAAGAAATAGACTTATAATATTATCAAACAAATTGGCAATTATTCTGATATTTTTAAGCGCATTAATAGATACTAAAATTAATGCCAATCTTAGTTTAAATGCATTATGAAAAGATGAGAGATATTCTTTATTTCCCGTCTATTAAATAAAATAAATATATTTAAATTTTAAAAAATTAGTGTGACTTTATTTTTAGTTTTTATAATCGGATTATCTATAGGAAGCTTCTTAAATGTAGTAATTTATCGCTTACCTCTAATGTTAAATGGCGATAATATAAGTATTGCAAGCCCTAGCCGCTCTTTTTGCGTAAATTGTAAACACAAACTAACTATAATTGATTTAATTCCTGTATTTAGTTTTTTCCTATTAAGAAGATGTTGTAGATATTGCAAACATCCAATTTCTATCCAATACCCAATAATAGAGCTAACAAGCGCTTTAATCAGTGTTTTAATTGTTTATAAATTTGGTATAGAGCAACAAACTATTTACTATTTACTATTTATGTACGCTGTAATTCCTCTATTTATGATTGATTTAAAACATCAATTACTGCCAGATTTAATAACATTGCCATTATTATGGGTTGGGCTTATTTTTAATATAACTTATGGAATTAATCTAAAAGATGCTGTTATAGGTGCTGTATTTGGATATTTAATACTTTGGAGTATTTACTGGATTTTTAAATTTGTTCGTGGTATTGAAGGCATGGGGTATGGTGATTTTAAACTAACAGCTGCACTTGGTGCTTGGCTCGGTTGGCAATATATACCAGACTTACTAGCTATTGCATCTATTTCTAGCATTGTAACTATTGTATTACTTGCTATAATTAAAAAGAAAGCAGATCACATAAAAAAACCTCACTCCTTTGGTCCTTTTTTAATTATTTCTGGAGTTATTTTGTTATTTTCTCAAAAAAACTTTATCAACAATATATTAATATAAAACACTATAAACAGATAATTAAACTAAATTTACTTATAAATATATCTGCTTAAATAATAAATATTTATGAGTAAATCTTACCATCAACTTTAGAATTTATTCCAGTAGGATAACTCATTTCATTTATATTTTCTCTTTTTTAACATAGCTGAACTCGAATTAAATTTTATTTACTTTACATATACAGCAAACTAAACTATATAATAAATTAGAACTATAGTTTTTGGCAATTTCTTAATACAAATATAAAAATATATATGAAAAAATTAAATTTAATGCATATTAGCATGCTTAGTGTGGTTTTTGTTATTTCTGTTGTTTTAAATGCGGTTAATGCTAATACATCTTCAAACTGGTTACAAGTCGTAAAGCAAGCAAAAGGACAAACAGTTTATTTTAATGCATGGGGCGGAAGCGAAACCATAAATGATTATATTGAGTGGGCAGGTAATAGAGTTAAAAAGGAATATGGCGTTACCGTCAAGCAGATTAAAGTAAGTGATACCGCTAATGTGGTAAATCGCGTATTAGCAGAGAAAACAGCAGGAAAAAATAAACAAGGCTCAGTTGATTTAGTATGGATAAATGGTGAGAATTTTAAACGGATGAAAGAGAATGGTTTATTACTATCTTCTTGGACCAATCATTTACCAAATTACCGCCTTGTTGATAATAAAAACCCAGCCATTTTGTATGATTTTTCGATTCCTGTGGATAATCAAGAGGCGCCTTGGGGTAAAGCACAGTTAGTTTTTATGTATAACTCTAAGCGTTTGCAAAATCCTCCTCAATCAATGTTGGATTTTGCCAAAGTTGCTAAAGCCAATCCAGCAAGATTAAGTTATCCTGCCCCTCCTGAGTTTCATGGTACGACTTTTCTTAAGCAAGCATTGAGTGAGTTAATTTCTGATAAAGACGCTTTAACTAAGCCGGTAGATAAAAGTACCTTTGCTGAATTAACAGCACCACTTTGGAGTTATTTAGATAATCTTCATCCTTATTTGTGGCAGAAAGGAAAAAAATTCCCTAAAGGTCTTGCAGAAATGAAAAAAATGTTGGCTGATAGTGAATTAATCATTGCTTTGAGTTTTAATCCTAATGATGCCAGTAATGCTATTGAGAATGGCGAATTACCTAACTCTATTCGCACTTATGTACATAAAACAGGAACAATTGGTAATATCCATTTTGTAGCTATTCCTTATAATTCTCCTAATTCAGCAGGAGCGAAAGTTTTTGCTAACTTTTTGCTCTCTTTAGAAGCACAATTGCGTAAAGCCAATATAAAAATTTGGGGAGATCCAACGGTGCTTGCTCCAAATAAATTAAACGCAACACAAAGAAAACTTTTTAATAATTTACCGAAAGGACTAGCAACATTAAGCCCTAAAGACTTGTCTAAAATTTTACCAGAGCCTCATCCAAGCTGGGTCGATGCAATTGAGAAAGAATGGCAAAAACGCTACGGGAGTTAGTTGAGAACATAAAATTTCTATCATTGATCCACCTTAAATGAAGAAAATTATTCTTTTCTTTCCATGGTTGGTGGGTTTTATTTTTATCCTCCCTATTACTGCTGGAGTTATTGGCACTTTACTTTTTAGCTTAGGATATTTACCGGGAATTAGTGATACTTGGACGGGATACGGATGGAAATTGCTTTTTGAGCATCATAGTTTGTGGAAATCAACCTTTTTAACCTTATTTATTGGTTTTGGTGCCACAGTTCTTGCAGTCATTGGGTCAGTCTTAGGTTGTGCTTATATTGAATCATTTCGCTTATTGAAACGTTCTTTTTTTCTTTTTTTATCGGTACCTCATTTTGCTATTGCAGTTGGCTTAATTTTCTTATTTTCACCGGTGGGATGGTTCGTGCGAGCTATTGATTTTTTTTTGTTTGAACTATCCGAGCCTTTAGGATTTAATTTAGTTCAAGATCCTTATGGGTTTAGTTTAATTCTTGCTTTGATTATTAAAGAAACGCCCTTTTTAATAGTAATGTCAATGGTAATCTTAAACCAAATAAATAGTGAACGCCAACTTAAAGTAGCCCAAACTTTGGGTTATCCAAAAGAAAGCTCATTTTTAAAAGTAATACTTCCTCAATTATTGCCGAAATTAAGATTACCTATTTTTGCCGTGTTGGCATATAGTTTATCGGCTATTGAATTAAGTATTATCATTGGTCCTAACATTCCGCAACCGCTTATTTTGCTTTTTCACTACTGGTTTTTGGATGCCCAAACTGAATATCAATATGCCGCTAATGCCGGAGCAATTTATATACTTGGTATTACTTTATTTAGTATGTTGATTTGGGTGCTTATAGAAAAGTGTGTTATTCAAGTTTGTTTATGGCGTAGTATTCAAGGTAAGCGAAGTAACTTAATTGCCTATATTAAGCCTTTTATCGCAGGATATTTTTATGCATGCTTAACACTTC
>CAKMYR010000022.1 GCA_929200175.1 uncultured Gammaproteobacteria bacterium | reverse complement strand
TTTGGTTTAATTCCAGAGCTAGTTGGGCGTTTGCCGGTTCAAGTTGCTTTGCATGAGCTTGATGAACAGGCATTAATTCGAATATTAATTGAGCCTAAAAATTCATTAGTTAAACAATTTAAAGCATCTTTTTTAATTGAAGGAGTTAAGTTAATTTTCAAAAAAACAGCGTTGTTAGAAATTGTTAAATTAGCTATAAGGCGTAAAATTGGAGCTAGAGGGTTGCGTTCTATCTTGGAGGATTTATTATTAGATACAATGTTTGAAATATCTTCTACTGAAGGAATTGCAGAAGTTATAATAGATAAAAGTGTTGTAACAAATAAAAAGAAACCTGTTATTGTTTATAAGTCTGATAAAAAATTTGTAAAAGCTAGTTAATTACAGTTGTTTGATTCTAAAAAAAAATATTATGATAGCAAAGATGAAAAGGCTTTGTTGGTTTATGTAAAAATTTTTAAAAACAAGCAAACAAACAATAATATAGAAGAATTCATCCAATTAACTAAACTGCCAAATCTAATAGCTAGCAAAATTATTAAGATTAATTGTAATTTTATTAATGCTAAATATTTAATTGGATCTGGCAAGGTTGCCGAATTAGCAACAATAGTTCAAGATTTAGAGCTAGATTTAGTAGTTTTTTCTACAGAAATATCTCCTTCACAAGAACGCAATTTAGAAGCTGCATTAAATTGTAAAGTGATAGATAGAATTGGGCTTATTTTGGAAATATTTTCTGCAAGAGCTAGATCTTTCGAGGGCAAGTTACAAGTAGAGTTAGCACAATTAAAACATTTATCTACTAGGCTAATTAGAGGTTGGACTCACCTAGAAAGACAAAAAGGCGGTATTGGATTAAGAGGTCCTGGAGAAACTCAGCTAGAGACAGATAAGCGCTTGATTGGTAAAAGAATTAAAAGCATTACTAAACGTTTAGAAAAGGTTCATAAACAAAGGGATTTAGGGCGTAAATCTCGGGTTAAAAATCAACTACCTATGATTGCGTTAGCTGGCTACACAAATTCAGGAAAATCAACTTTATTTAATACTTTAACTAATGCTCAAGTTTTTGCTGATAATCGTCTTTTTGCTACTTTAGATTCAACTATTAGAAGGGTTATATTGCCAGCTTCTGGTAAAGCAGTAATTGCTGATACAGTTGGATTTATAAAAGATTTACCGCCTGAATTGATAGCAGCTTTTAAATCTACCTTAGAAGAAACAAGCCAAGCCAGTTTATTACTACATGTAGTTGATGCTGTAGATGAATATAGTAGAGAAAAAATTGAGCAAGTGGAAAAAATTATTATCGATATAAATGCTTTTGATGTTCCTAGCATTATAGTTATGAACAAAATAGACATGTTAGAAAATTTTAAACCTAGAATTGACAGAGATAAAGATGGAAAAATTAACAGAGTTTGGATTTCTGCATATACTGGAGAAGGTATTGATTTGCTTTATCAAGCTTTATCGGAAAAATTAAGTGGAATTATAAAACACGCTAGAATAAAACTTGATATGAAATATAGTTATATTCGTAATGAAATTCATAGTATAGGGTATATAATTAATGAGAAAGTAGATAATTTTGGGTTTTGGGTGCTTGAAATTTTTGTAACTAAGCACTATCTATATAAAATATTACAAAATAAAGGTGTTGCTTTGCTATGGGAACAGAAACCACAATAGAACATATAGATCTTACTAAAAACAAAATACCGCTACTACCACTTAAAGATGTAGTCGTTTTTCCTCATACAGTTATTCCTCTTTTTGTAGGAAGAAAAACATCAATAAACGCTGTTAATAAAGCAATAAGCACTAATAAATATATTATCTTAGTTACTCAAAAAGATGAAAAAGTAGAAAAACCTAAATTTGAAAACTTATATCAAGTAGGCACTTTGGCGTCTTTATTGCAAATATTAAAACTACCTGATGGAACTATTAAAATTTTGGTTGAAGGAATAAAAAGAGTAAAGATAAAAGAATTTATTGATTCTGATGATTATACTAAGGCTGCTTTAAGCGAACTAACTCTTGAATATACTGAAGATGTAGAAGTTGATGCAATGATACATCTTGCTTCAGAAAATTTTGAAGAGTACACCAAGCTTAATTCAAAAATACCCGATGAAGTTTTCGCTATGGTTCAAAAAATAAAAGATCCAGAAAGATTTAGCGATGTGATTATTTCCAATTTAAACTTAAATATTTTTGAAAAACAAACCTTATTAGAAGCTAATAATATTAAAGATAGATTAAATAAAGTACTAGTAGCTATTCAAAAAGAAATAGATGTTTTAAGTACAGAAAAAAAGATTCAATCTCGTGTACGCAAACAAATGGAATCTAACCAACGCGATTATTACTTGAATGAGCAAATAAAATCTATCCAAAAAGAATTAGGACAGCTTGAAGATCAGAATGAAATTGATGAATTAAAAGATAAAATTAAAAAGGCAAAAATGCCCAAAGAAGTAGAATTAAAAGCTCAAAATGAGTTAAAAAAACTTTCTAGAATGTCTTCACAATCATCAGATGCATCTATTATTAGAACTTATATTGAAAATTTATGTGATCTACCTTGGTATAAGAAAACTATTATTAATAAAGATATAAAAAAAGCAGAGAAAGTTCTTAGTGACAACCACTATGGACTAGATAAGGTAAAAGAGAGAATTTTAGAGTACTTAGCAGTGCAAACTAGAGTAAAGAATAATAAGGCGAATATTTTATGTCTTGTTGGTCCTCCAGGTGTTGGCAAAACCTCTTTAGGAGAATCAATTGCTAAAGCAGTTAATCGTAAATATATACGAATGTCTCTAGGTGGAATTAGAGATGAAGCTGAAATTAGAGGACATAGACGCACTTACATTGGAGCTATGCCTGGCTCTATTGTACAAAAAATGCAAAAAGCTAAAGTAAAAAATCCATTGTTTTTATTTGATGAGATCGAGAAAATGAGCTCTGACTATCGTGGAGATCCATCTTCTGCAATGCTAGAGGTTCTTGATCCGGAGCAAAATCATACTTTTAATGATCATTATATTGAAGTCGACTATGATTTATCACAAGTAATGTTTGTAGCTACAGCTAATACTTTAGACCTTCCAAGACCATTATTAGACAGAATGGAAGTTATTGAATTATCAGGATATACTGAGGATGAAAAAATTAAAATTGCAAAATTGCATTTAATCGATAAAGCTACAAGTAACAACGGCACAAACTCAAATGAGATTGAGTTTAAAGAATCAGCATTATTAAGTATTGTTCGTTATTATACTCGTGAGGCTGGTGTTAGAAATTTAAATAGAACTATTAATACTATTTGTCGTAAAGTTGTAAAAGAATTTGTAACAAAAAAACGAAAAACAAAAGCAATTATTAATTCTAAAAATATACATAAGTATGTAGGAATGAAAAAATTTCGTTTTGGTTTAGTAGAAGAATATAATCAAATTGGTGAGGTTACAGGACTTGCGTGGACATCTGTAGGTGGAGATCTATTAACTATTGAGGCCACTTCTTACAAAGGCAAAGGTAAATTGAATTATACAGGTCAGCTTGGCGATGTTATGAAAGAATCAATACAAGCAGCTATGAGTGTTATTCGTACTCGCGCAAAAGATTTAAATATAAGCAATAATTTTCAAGAAAAATTAGATATTCACATTCATGTGCCTGATGGTTCAACTCCTAAAGATGGACCAAGTGCTGGCGCTGCTATGTGTACAGCCCTAGCATCAGTTTTAACAGGACGCAAAGTTAAAGCAGATGTAGCAATGACTGGAGAGATAACACTGCGTGGTGAGATTACTCCAGTAGGTGGTTTAAAAGAGAAAATGTTAGCGGCTTTAAGAGGAGGAATTAAAACTGTTATTATTCCTAATGATAATGAAAGAGAACTTTCTCAAGTGCCAGACAATATTAAAGAAAAGCTTAATATAGTAAAAACTAAATGGATTGATGAAGTTTTAGATATAGCGCTAGAGAAATTATAATAAGTTTTTTATTTACCTACTCTTTCTTCTATTATTTTAAATAAATCTTGTGGATCTATATATCCAGATATATCAGAACCGTCTGATAAGAAAATAGCAGGGGTACCTTGAATTCCTAGCTTATCTCCTATTAAAATTTGTTCTTCAACATTGTTTTTGCAAGTATTAGATTTTGGCATTTTGTCATATTTTTTGTAATCATTCATTGCTTTTTTTCTGTCATCAGAGCACCAAATCTTTTTCGTAGTTTCAAAAGCTTTTGGGTGGAGAGAAACAATTGGAAATGCTGTGTATTTAACGGTTATTCCTAAATCATTTATTTGCTTTATTTTAGAGTGTAGTCTTCTGCAATGAGGGCAATCAACATCAGTAAATACTGTAATTGCATATTTTTCTTTATCTGCTTTAAATATAATTTTATCTTTATCATCGATTTTGCCCAATACTTTTTTTCTTAGTTCGTATACTCTATTGCTAACTTTAATTTGTCTTTGATTAACTACATCAAAAACATCTCCTCTTATGACAAATTTACCATCATTAGAAACTAAAATTAAACCAATAGGATTATGAATTAATACCTCAGATATTCCTTTGAATTCTGTCTCTATAATATCATCTTTAGTAATTGTTCCCAAAAATGGAGAAAAATTTTTAATAATAGCTTCTTTATTAGCAAAAATATTATTGCTAAAAATTAATAAAGTAAGGAATATAATTATATTTTTTAACATAAAATGTATCTGTTTAATAAAAAACAAAATTTTACTACGTTTTAATAGCAAGTCAAATAAATTTTGGAGTTTAAATCATGGAATTTAAAGTTAATAATAATAAAACAAAATACCAACTAGAGGTAATTGCTGATAACAAATCAGAATTAAATGAATTATGCTTTATTAATAATAAACTACATATAGGAATTGGAGATAAAAAATTAGAACCTAAAAATGTAGTAAAAATTTTAATTAATCTTATACAAACAGCAAATAAATTAAATATCACAAGTTTGTTGCTGCCAATATTGAAAATTGATAATTTTGTAACTTTAGCTACTAGAGTAATTGCCAACAATGATTATCAAGTGCAAAAAGTTGGACATAAAACAGAAAATAAAAATTCTTTACAGTTAATAGTTTTTGCAAGTGGAGATAAAAAATCTATAGAACAAGGCTTATTTATTGCAGAGGGAATAAAGTTTGCGCGTCATCTTGGAGATTTGCCATCAAATGTATGTACTCCTACTTACATAGCTAAAGAAGCAAAATCATTAGCTAAAGAGTTTAATCTTGAGTGTGAAATTTTAGATGAGATTGATATGAAAAAGCTAAAAATGGGCTCATTATTGTCAGTTTCTAAAGGATCTATTGAACCCCCTAAGCTTATTAGTCTAAGTTATAAAGGCAACGCAAAGGCCAAGCCAATAGTATTAGTTGGTAAAGGAGTTACTTTTGATAGCGGCGGAATATCTTTAAAGCCCGGCGCTAATATGGATGAAATGAAATATGATATGTGCGGTGCAGCATCTGTACTAGCTACTATGTATACTGTTGCAAAAATGAGCCTAAAGGTTAATTTAACAATTATAATTCCCACTGTTGAAAACATGCCAGCACATAATGCCTCAAAGCCAGGAGATGTTGTTACTAGTATGTCTGGGCAAACAATAGAAATTCTTAATACTGATGCTGAAGGGCGTTTGATTTTATGTGATGCTCTTACTTATGCCGAGAAATTTAATCCAAAAGCTGTTATTGATGTTGCTACTTTAACAGGAGCTGTGATTATTGCAATTGGCAAACATAATTCTGGTCTTATGAGTAATAATCAAAATCTAGCTAATGATATTATTAAGGCATCTAAGCAAGCAATTGACGGTGTATGGCAGTTTCCTATTGAGGATGAATATGATGAGCTTCTTAAATCTAATTTTGCAGACATTGCAAATATTGGTGGGCGTGAAGCCGGCAGTATAACCGCTGCTTGTTTTTTAGCTCGTTTTACTAAAAAATACCATTGGGCGCATTTAGATATAGCTGGTACTGCTTGGCTAAGTGGTCAAAAAAAAGGCGCTACTGGAAGACCTGTTGCCTTATTAGTTCAATATATTATTAATCAATCATAATATTTGAAATTAACTAAAAATATTTATCTATATTAATTTGTAATTCACTGATTTTTAGTCAATATTAAACCCTTAATCCTTTTAATACTATATTAGTTAAACTAACAACTCCAACAACTTTATCGTTGTCTATTACCGGGCAACGAGACAAGCCAAGTCTTGTTAATAATTTTGCGCAATAGCGGATGTCCATGTTAGGTCTTACAGATACCACAGGCTTATTCATTATTTCGTATACATTAATTCTTTCTAACGCTCTATCTTTTGCTATAACTTTAGAGGCAATATCAGCAATTAGTACAACGCCATATTCATCATTTTCATGAAATTTATCAACCAACAACATCTTAGTTCTTTTGTATTGCATATCATCTAGGGCTTTTTTTACAGTTATTTTGCCGTTTACAATATCCACTTTTTCCCACATCACATCTTTTACTAAAATCTTATTATTCATAGTTCTTCCTCAACAGTGTTTTCTAATGCTTCTATTTGATGCATAACGCCCACAGCATCTTCTACATCAATTTGAAATGCTATTCCTTGTTTTGCATTTAATTCAAAATCGCCAGCTTTTGATATACTTTCTAAAATTCTTCTGGATAAATGTTGCTCTACTAATAATAGAATCACATCTCTTTGGTATTCTGTATGTAGGCCAAAAAAAGTTTTAACAGGATCAATCCCTTCTCCTCTTGCTTGAGAAATGATTGTTGATCCAGTTGCGCCATTTTTTCTAGCAGTTTGAAGAATTTTCTCAGTTTTATCGTTGCCAACAAATGCAACTATTAATTTAAAATGCATAATGCCTCCTTTTGGTTATTATAATATTTTTTTATCATTTATTTTTTTGTGATTTTATATTTAAAAAAGTAAAGAATTTGGGTATAAGTCATAACGCTTATAATTGGAAATAAAGAAGCAAAAGCAATCAGACCAAAACCATCAATTAAAGGGGTTCTACCTTCAATAGTACTTGCAAGCCCTAACCCAAGAGCAGAAACTAAAGGAACTGTTACAGTTGATGTGGTAACACCTCCAGAATCATAAGCTAATGCAATAATATTTTTTGGGGCAAAATAAGTTTGGATAAGCACTATAATATAGCCGGCAATAATAAAATAATGCAAAGGTAATCCTACAATAATACGAAAACAACCTAAAACAATTCCAATCGCCACACCAATTGCCACAGTAATTCTTAGTGGCCAAGGTTTAATAAATCCTCCAGAAGCTTGATTAGATTTAATAGCTACTGCTAACAATGATGGTTCTGCTATAGTGGTAGAAAATCCAATACAAGCAGCAAAAATATATACCCAATAATAATCTGTCCAATTTGGATTAGTATTATTAATAAAATCATAAGAGGTAAGTTGCTTTGCCATTATTTTTCCAAGTGGAAATAATGATTGCTCTAAGCCAACGATAAATAGCGTTAATCCAATCCATACCATTACAAAACCAATAATAATTGGAGCTAAGTTAGGTATTTTTTGTCTGATTACAGCTGCTTGAAATATAAATAATATAATAATAATTGGAGCTATATTAAGCAACATATCAAAAAGCAAATAAAATATCTTCATAATATAATTCCAAATATCATAACTGCAATAATTGGAAATAGTGCTGCAAGAGCTATTACTCCAAAACCGTCAATTAAAGGGTTGCGTCCTTTTATGCTAGTAGATAAGCCGACACCAAGAGCAGTTAATAATGGCACTGTTATTGTGCTTGTAGTAACACCTCCAGAGTCATAGGCAATACCAATAATATTATCCGGAGCAAAAAAAGTAATAATAACTACTAACAAATAACCACTAATAATAAAATATTGTATTGGCCAACCTTTGAGAATACGAATAACACTTATAATAAGTGATAAACCAACGGAAATTGATATTATATAGCGTAGCCAGTCGGCATAGTTATCGCCTTTTTGTGCAATTTGGGCAGCTTCTTTGGCAACAGCTATTAATGCTGGCTCTGCTACTGTAGTACCAACCCCCAAAGAAAAGGCAAATAAAAGTAGCCAAAAAATTGATTTTTTTTTAACGAATGAATGCGCAAGACTATCCCCAATAGGGAATAAAGCTAATTTAAGACCATAAATAAAAAAAGTTAACCCTAATAATACAAACAATGAGCCAAAGATAATATCTGACATATTAGGAATATTCTTTTTAAGTACAATTATTTGAAAAAATGCTATTACTAATACAATAGGAGCTATATCTTTAGCGCTTTCTGCTAGGTTTTTAATAAATCTTATAATGATTATATTCATTATCTATTGAAGTGCCCTATCTTTATTAAATTATAATGTTACAAATGACATCAATTGTACTAGTTAATGGCAAAAATAAATCTAATATTAGTGTATTTAATCGCACTAATCAATTTGGTGATGGTATTTTTGAGACCATTTTAGTTAAAAATAATAGAATACTTTTTTGGAATGAGCACTTTGCTAGATTAGAAAAAGGTCGCATCAAACTTAAAATAGATAACGTTAGTGAGAAAATATGGTTAAAAGATATTACCAAATTAGTTGCAATATCAAGATTAGATAAAGCCATAGTAAAAATAATTCTTTCACGGGGAGAAAGCCAAAGAGGTTATGGTTTTGATAATAATGTAAAACCAGTACGAATAGCTATTATTTTCCCTATGGCAGAAAATCTTTTGCCAGAATACAATCTAACTATTTGTAATAGTGGATACGCAACTAATCCATTATTATCTAATATCAAACATTGTAATCGCCTTGAGCAGATATTAGCTAGAGTTAATATTAATGATGGCGAAGAATGCATAATGCGAGATGATAAACATAATGTTATTTCTGTTACTCAAGGCAATATTTTTGCGGTCAAAAATGGAGAGTTATTAACTCCTAATCTTGATAATTGTGGTATTTGTGGTACTCGTAGAGCTGTTGTTTTAGATATTGCTAATAGTTTGAAATTAAAAACCTATATCAAAGACATAACCTTAAATCAGTTATTACAATGTGATGAAGTTTTTATAACTAATAGTTTAATTGGCATTAAGCCAGTTAATAAAATTAATGACTGTTTATTTAATGAGCATACAATAACTGAAAAAATTAATGAAAAATTTTTAAATTTACAAAATTTAAGGAAAAGATCAAAAAAAATCAAACCCAAAAAGCGTTTTATATTTTTAACTTTAAAACAACATATATTATTTTTATTATTAATATTGCTTTTTATTTGGATTTATTTTTTTAAAAATGTTAGTGTTAATAATAATATTGTTTATCAGCTACCAAAAAACTCAAATATTAGTCAAGTAACAAAAGAGTTATACGATTTTGGATATATTAATTCTACTAAATACAGTATGTTATTAGCTAGGTTGCTAAATTTAGAAGATAAGCTAAAACATGGGTACTACGATATTTCTCCTAATATGAGAATTGATACCTTGTTTAATAATTTCGCATCAGCAAAAGTTGCAACTAGAAATGTTGCTTTAATTGAAGGTAAAACCATTGATTATTATTTTCAACAATTAAGTCAAAATAAAGCACTCAAAACTAACAGTAGTTTTGAACAAATTATGGGTAAATTAGGAATAAAAAACCCTTATGAAGGATATTTTTGGCCTGATACTTATAGATTTAATTATGGAGATAGTGTTTATAGTATATTAGAAAGATCCCATAAAATTATGCTTAAAAAATTAGATTTTGCTTGGAAAAATAGACAGCCAAATCCTAATATAAAAACACCTTATGACGCTTTAATATTAGCATCATTAATTGAAAAAGAAACTGCAAATAATGCAGAAAAAGCAAAAATTGCAGGAGTTTTTTTATCTCGTTTAGCAAAAGGAATGCGCTTACAAACTGATCCAACTGTTATTTATGCGCTTGGTAAAAACTATAAAGGCAAATTAACTTTAAAAGATTTAAAGGTCGATAGCCCTTATAATACTTATAAAAATAAAGGTCTACCTCCATCACCTATTAGCTCTGTAGGGGGAAAATCTTTAGAGGCAGCACTTAATCCTGATATCGGAAATTATTTGTATTTTTCTTCTAAAAAAGATGGTAGTCATGCTTTTGCTACTGACTACGAACAGCATTTAGCTAATGTTAAAAAATATTTAAAAAATAATAAATAAACAACTGTTAATATTAAAATAACAATATGATAAAAGGTAAATTTATTACAATTGATGGAGTTGAAGGCGCAGGGAAAAGCACCCACATTAAATTTATTTGTGATTATTTTAATAAAAAAGGAATTAATTTATTATTAACTCGAGAACCAGGGGGTACTGATATTGGTGAAAAAATAAGAGAATTATTATTAAATCCTGAAATTAAAACAATAGATAATGATACTGAGCTTTTGCTTATGTTTGCTGCTAGAAATGAGCATTTGAAAAATAAAATTTTGCCGGCTTTAAATCGAGGAGAATGGGTTTTAAGCGATAGGTTTGTTGATGCATCCTATGCTTATCAGGGTGGAGGTAGAGGAATTAGTGACAGTCGTATTGATATATTATCAAATTGGACTCTTAAAGATTTTTGTCCAGACCTTACTTTGTTATTAGATATCCCAGCCACAGAGTCTATTAAGAGAGTTTCAGCTAAAAATAAAGACAGAATTGAGCTTGAGCAAATATATTTTTTTGAAAATGTTAGAGCGCATTACATAAAAAGAGCTAAGCAATTCCCAGATAGAATAAAATTAATTGATTCAACAAAAAGCATTGAGCAAACTAAAAAGAATATCAAAAATATATTGTCTAATTATGTTTTTTGAAAATAGTAATAGTTAAATTAGCGTAATTTATGAATATACTTCCTTGGCATAAACAAGCATTTGCAAGTTTAGAAAAAATGATAAAGCAAAATCATTTACCGCATGCACTTATGATAACAGGAGTGCCATATATTGGTAAATTTGATTTAATGCAAAACCTAGTAGGTGTTTTAATAAATGACGAAGAAAAAATTAAAAAAGATAATGCCAGAGAAAAGCTAAATTATCCAGTTCTTATTAGGCGTTCTAATTATCATAATATGATTTATTGTAAAAAAGAGCTTAACAAAAACATAGAATCAAAAAGTATAAGGGTTGATCAGATTCGTGCATTTTGTGAAGCACTTAATAAAACAGCTGATGGTTTACAAATTGGAGTATTGTTTTATGCTGATGAGATGAATATAAACGCAGCTAACAGTTTATTAAAAACCTTAGAAGAACCAAGAAAAAATACATTAATTATTCTTTTGGTTCATAATATTAATAATTTACCAAGTACCGTTATTTCACGCTGTCAAAGAGTACATATTGCTTCTTGTTATGATGAAGATACTTGTATTTGGTTACAGCAAAATAGCGATATTAGCTTTGATGCTAAAAAAATGTTAGAGGATTGTTATGGAGTGCCATATAGGGTTCTTAAAAAAATTAATAGCGATGATTTTATCGATAATAAGAATTGGAAAAATAAATTGCTAGATATAGCCATTAATCCACTTATGATAACTAATACCAAAGATTTTGATGGCAATGAATTAGAAGCACTTAATTGCTTGCAAAATTTAGTTATTGACAGTATTAGAATTAAGTTATTAAAATTAGATTATAATTTGGCTGGATTAAATCAAATTGTCAAAAATACTAAGGCTAGTTTTTTGTTTATGTTGCTTGAAGATATTTATAACGCAATTAATTTGTTAAAAACAAATGTAAATATTAAATTATTATTAAATAATATTTTAATAGTATGGTCACATATTACTAATTTAAAATACTACCCGCAAATAGTTAGTAAAATTTAGTTAAAGTTTTTAATATGAGTCAATCAGATATATTATTTAATCAAGCTAAAAAGTATATTCCCGGCGGAGTTAACTCTCCAGTTAGAGCTTTTAATGGTGTTGGCGGAAATTCTATATTTTTTGAGTCCGGCAAGGGAGCGCATCTTTTATCTGTAGATGGTAAAAAATATATTGATTATGTTACTTCTTGGGGAGCTATGATTTTGGGGCACTCTAATCCATATATTATTGATCAAGTAAAAGCTACACTTGAAAAAGGCTTAGGTTTTGGCTCTCCTACTAAGATAGAGACTTTGTTAGCAGAAAAGATTTGTGAATTAATGCCTTCAATTGAGTTAGTTCGTATGGTTAATTCTGGAACTGAAGCTACTATGAGTGCAATTCGTTTAGCGCGCGGATACACAAATAAAGATAAAATAATAAAATTTGATGGCTGCTATCATGGACACTCTGATTCTTTGTTAATAAAATCTGGTTCTGGGACTTTAACATCAGGAATCCCAACTTCAAAAGGCGTACCGAAAGCTATAATAGAAAATACTATAAGTTTAGAATACAATAATATTTCACAAGTTTACCAAGCATTAAAAAATGAAGATGTGGCTTGTATTATTGTTGAGCCTATAGCTGGCAATATGAATTGTGTTTTGCCCATTGATGGTTTTTTACAAGGATTAAGAAAAGCATGTGATGAATATGGGGTAGTTTTAATTTTTGATGAAGTTATGACAGGGTTTAGAGTAGATATTGGTGGCGCTCAAACTTATTATCAAGTTAAACCAGATTTAACTACATTAGGCAAGATAATTGGAGGAGGTTTGCCAGTTGGAGCTTTTGGTGGCAAGCGTGAAATTATGGAGTTTATTGCTCCTATGGGTCCGGTTTATCAAGCTGGAACATTATCCGGTAATCCAATTTCAATGACAGCTGGACTAGCTATGCTAAATATTTTATCAGCAGATAATAATTTTTATAAAAATTTAAGTATAAAAACAAATCAATTAACTAGTGGAATTATTTCTCAAGCTAATAAATATGGTATTGATATTATGGCTAATACAGCTGGAGGAATGTTTGGTTTGTTTTTCACTGAGTTAGATCAAGTAACTAATCTTAATCAGGTTGAAAAATGTGATATTGAGTTATTTAAAAAGTTTTTTCACCTTATGTTAAAAGAAGGAATTTATATGGCTCCTTCTGCATATGAAGCTGGTTTTATTACTAGTATGCATAGTGATGAGGATATAGATTTTACAATAAATGCTGCTAAGGCAGCTTTTGCTAGTTTAAAAAAATAATTATGGCTTTAACAATATTTGATTTAGATAGAACTTTAATAAGCAAAGATAGCGATTTTTTATGGGG
>CAKMYR010000021.1:13238-14317 GCA_929200175.1 uncultured Gammaproteobacteria bacterium | reverse complement strand
TAAGCCAACAAACTCTTTGCAGATTGTTTACTATCAAAAGCGTTAAATTCTCCATATTGGAATAAAGTGATAATTAAAGATTCAGATAATAATAATAATCCAACACTAGAAGGAATCCCAAGAATGATTCCAATCTTAATTGCATAATTAACAATATAAGTAAATTTTTCTTCATCTTTGCTAGCAAAGTATTTACTTAGTTTTGTAAGAGCAACTGTAGCTAAAGCTATTCCAATCAAAGCTAATGGTAATTCTAATAAACGATCAGAGTGATAAAGCCAAGAAATACTACCACTAATTAAAGTAGAAGCTATCACCGTATCTATTAATAAATTAATTTGCGAGATTGAAGTACCAAACATAGCTGGAATCATGCGTTTTTTAACTAATTTAATTACAGGATGATTGCTATATGTTAATTTAGGTATTTTTTTTATTTGCATTAAAAAAGGAATTTGAAATGCTAATTGAAGGATTCCTCCTATAAGTACACCCCAAGCCAAAGATATAATTGAAGTTTCAAAATATTTAGATAAATAAATAGCACTTAATATAATAGATATATTTAAAAGTACAGGAGTAAAGGCTGGAATTGCAAACTTATTATAGTGATTTAAAATAGCTCCTGAAAATGCGGTTAATGATATAAGTAATAGATATGGAAATGTTATTCTTAACATATATGAAGCTAAATTAAATTTAGTTTGATCGACATCAAAATAAAATCCCCAAGCAAATATAAAAATAATAACAGGAGCAAAAATAACAGCTATTAAAGTAATAATGATTAATATAAGTAATAGCCTAGTTCCAATATGATTAATAACTGTTTGAACTTGTTCTTCTCCTCCATCATTTTTAGCTTGAGATAAGATTGGTACTAATGCTTGAGATAATGAGCCTTCTGCAAAAAGACGTCTTAAAAAATTAGGGATTTTAAAAGCAACAAAAAACGCATCTGTTAATCCATTAGCGCCAAAATATTTAGCAATTAAATGATCTCGCACTAAACCTAATATGCGAGATAAAAATATCATTATAGTTATGATTCCGCTAGATTTTAAAAAAGATTTATTCAT
>CAKMYR010000021.1:0-13138 GCA_929200175.1 uncultured Gammaproteobacteria bacterium | reverse complement strand
TAATTACTCATCTATAGGGCCGCGCATAATGCCGATTTTAGACTCTCTAATAAATTGTATATATTGCATTACTTCTGGACTATCGGATTCAGATTTTTCTAATTTAGTTAAAGCTATATCCAATAATTGTCCTTGAGATTGACGATAAACAACTTTAAAAGCTCTTTTTATTGATGCAATAGCGTTTGATGAAAACCCACTACGACGCATACCTTTAACATTTATCCCTCTTATTCTAGCTTGTACATAAGATGCAATCATATAAGGAGGAACATCTTTATTAATCTGACAACCCATTCCAATATATGCATACTTGCCAATCATGCAAAATTGCTTTACTAAAGTAAATCCTCCTAATATTGCACAATCTTCAATTTTTACATGTCCTGCTAATGAAGAATTATTAGTCATTATTATATTATTTCCAATTTTACAATCATGTGCTATATGAACATATGCCATTAATAAGTTATCAGAGCCAATTCTTGTAATTGAATTTTCTTTTTCTGTACCGCGATTTATAGTACAAAATTCTCGTATTAGGTTATTATTACCAATAATTAGGTTACTTTCTTGACTGCTTTCATAAGTAATATCTTGCGGATCTCCACCTATAGATGCAAATGAATATATATGATTATTTTTACCAATTTTAGTAGGGCCTTTAATAATAGCATGTGATTCTATTACAGAGCCAGCACCAATTTCAACATTAGGACCTATAACAACATAATCACAAATTTTGGCAGATTTATGGATTTTTGCACTTTTATCTACTATTGCTTTTTCACTAATAGTCATAGCTAAGATTTTTTTTGTGTGCACATTAGCTCAGTTGATGCAACAAGCTCATCATCAACAAGAGCACGACACTTAAATTTCCATATACCACGCTTAATTGTCATAACATTAACCTCTAAAAGCAATTGATCTCCAGGCTCAATTGTACGTTTAAAACGAGCTTTATCAATCCCAACTAACATATATATTTGACCATCAACTGGTCTTCCAACTTCTGATTTAAATGCTAAGATTCCAGTGGCTTGAGCTAAAGCTTCAATAATCATAACTCCTGGCATTATTGGCTGACCTGGAAAATGACCATTAAATTGAGGCTCGTTAAAAGTAACATTTTTAATCGCCACTAGTGATTTTTTAACATTTAATTCTAATACTCTATCAATTAATAAAAAAGGGTAACGATGAGGAAGATAGTTTTTAACTTCTTGAATATTCATTTTCATAAAATCTTAATCCTTTGTATTCTTTAAATAACTTTTATTTTTTACTTAAATTTCTTAACCATGCCCCGATATACATCCATCTTTTATGTGGCATTATAGGCATAATGCCGGTATATATACCAGATTTTTTAATATCTTCGGTTACTATACTTTTTACACTTATTGTTACATCGTCACAAATATTTATGTGATTAATTATGCCAGCCATACCACCTATTTTGCATCTTTTTCCAATTTTTGAACTGCCGGCAATACCTACACTAGCAGCGATAGCACAATCTTCTTCTATTATAACATTATGGGCTATATGAACTAAATTATCAATATGTACTCCATTATGGATTTCTGTATCTGCTAAGGTTCCTCTATCTATTGTTGTGTTGGCTCCAATTGTAACATTATCACCAATAATAACTTTACCTAAATGATAAATATTATGCCAATGATTTTCTTTATCGATAACTTTCCCAAATCCTTCTGAGCCAATAACAACTCCTGGAGATATAGCTACATTTTTTCCTATTATGCAATTTTGCAAAATTGTAACATTCGAAGATATATGAGAATTAACTCCTATAATAACATTATCTTCAATTATTGAGTTAGAACCTATAATGCAATTTTTACCAATAATTACATTTTTTCCTATGTTGCAACCATTGCCAATTTTTGTAGTATTAATTTTAGCGCTTTTGTCTATGCCATTTAGTTGAGGTATTTTGTTTCTAAAATGTTTACTAATTTTAGCAAATGCTAAATTTGGATTATCTACTATTAAAGCATTGGTAGGGCAATATTCAAGCAATTCTTTATTGAGAATAATAGCTCCTGCTTTTGAATCAATTAAATTTGATTTATATTTTTTATTATTAATGTAAGCAAGTTGGGTTTTTTTAGCTTTTGTAATTGGGGCAATGCTATCAATATTTAAAGAATAGTCGCCAATTAATTCAGCATTAATTAGCTTGGCTAAATCTTTTAGATAGAACATTATTTAAATGATAATCTTAGTTTTTCGCTAATTTCAGAGGTAATATTAATTTTTTCATTTACATATGCGACTTTTTGATATAGAACCAAATCAAAATTATTTTTTTTGGCAATATCTTTTATAATTATATTTATTTGACTTAATATTTCATTAACTCCATTTTGCTCTTTAAGATCTTGTCTTTTTTGTAGCATTTCTCTTTTTTCTATAAATTTATTTTCTAAATCTTTAATTTTTTGAAATTCAGATCTAGCTTTTTCTTCAGACATTTTTTCTTGATTTTTATTAAAATTACCTACCGCAGAGCTAATTTCTTTCTCAAGTTTTAACAATTCATCTTGTTCAGATTTAAATTCTTTTTTTATGTCTTGTATAAGTTTTATATATTGAGGAGAGCTACTAATTATATGGTCTAAATTTATATAGCCGACTTTCGTTACATCTGCTTTTGATATAGCGCTAAAAATTAAAAGTAGTAAAATAATAAATTTCATAATCGTATATTATAAGCTAAAAATTTGCTCCTATGGTAAATTCAGAACTAATAGTTTGATCACCACTTTCAGATACTAATGGCCTTGCTACATAAAATCCTAAAGGGCCAATAGGAGTTAACCAAATAAATGCAGCCCCAACTGATACTTTAAATTTATTTGAATTAAAATTAGAAAAACTATCACTTATCATTCCTGCATCAATAAAAGCACTTATACGCATATTATCACTATTATTAATAGCATCAATTGGCGATATAATAGAAGTACTTAAAATTAAAGAAAATTCACCACCTTTAGGTTTATCATTAGAGTAAAGAGGGCCTAAAGTATTAAACTTAAATCCTCTAACAGAAGATGGACCTCCACCATTATAACGCTCAAAGAAAGGAACTTCTTTACCATCATAACCTTTTGCTATGCCTATTTGACTTTTTAATTTCCAAGTAATTTTTTCGTTTATTGGTATGTATTGTTCACGAAAAAAATCTATTTTAGAATAACGAAAATCAGTTATTGGTAATGATATTCCATAACTAATTTTTGCTTTAATTCCATCTGTTGGAAAATTAAAATCATTAAGAGTATTTTTAGTCCATTTTAGTATTAATTTAACTTCACTATTATCATCATTAGCGCATTGATTTATTTCATTTTCTTTGGCAAATGTATCACCACATACAATACTTCTTTTTAAGGCTATTATTTCTGCACCTATTTTTGTTGTTTCTTTTTTTATAGGTACTTCATAACCAAAATTAAACCCTGCTTCATTAATTTTGTACTGATCTAATTCTAATTTAGCACCATCTACTCGTTTTGAAAAAATACCATAACTAATACTATGTCTATCTTTTGTAAAATATGGATTAATAAATTTTAGATCTAATAATTGCAAGGCTTCAGAATTTGAAACAAATAACACAAGGGTGTTACCAGTACCTAAGAAGTTTCTTTCTCTAATTTGAGCTTTAAAACCAATACCACTAAGATTAGAATGAGAAAGTCCTATTGAAAATTTTCCGGTTTTGGTTTCTGTAACGTCAAAATGTAGATCAACTCTGTTATTAAAGCCTTCAGCTCTAGATTGATTAATTTTTATATCAGAGAAAAAACCTAAACGTCTAATTCTTATAATGGAGTCTTTTATCTCAGTTTTAGAGTATATGCTGCCTTCATAAATACTGATTTCACGACGAATTACTTCATCTAAAGTACGAGTATTCCCAGATATGGTAATACGATTAACATATGTTTTTTCGTTTAAAATTATATCTAGTTTAATATCGGTAGTATCATTATCATTTTTTCTAGTAATAGGATTAACTCGTGCAAATGCATAGCCTTTATCTGCAAATAAGTAGGTTATAGCATCAATACTTTTAATTATTTCTTTACGATCAAATATATCTCCATCTGAAAATGTAATTAATTTTTTAATATCATCAACACTAACATCAAGCAATTCACCAGATAGATTAACTGAGCTTATTTTGTATTGAACTCCTTCAGTTATATCAATAAAAATATTAATTTTATTTTTATCATTAGGAGTCTTTACATCAACCTTATTAACCTTAAAATCAAGATATCCTGCATCTCTATAAAGCAACTTCATTTTTTCAATTCCAACATCAAGTAATTCTTGAGAAAAATGATCTTTTTTAGTAAAAAAATTAACTATAAAAAAATCAGCCTTGCCAATTTTAAATTCTGCTAATATTTTTTTCTCTTTATAAAATTTATTACCAATTATTTTTATTTCTCCAATGCGCGCTACTTTTCCTTCATTAATTACTAACTTAATATCTACTCTTTGTTGTTCATCTATCTCAATTGTTTCAACAATATCAATATCGTAATATCCTTTATCTATATAAGAAAGTTTAATTTGTTTAACTAATTTATCTAATTCTTTTTTATTAAAAATTTTGCCTTTGGATAAACCTATACTTTTTAGAGTTTGATCAATGGTTTTTTTATTAATTACTACTTTATTAGAATAATTTAATAATTCAAAACTTTTTATATGTGGATTTTCTTTTACTTTAATTTTTAATGTATTTTGTTCTTGAGAAACTTCAATATCTTTAAAAAATCCAGTTTTATAAAGATTTTCTATAATTTGATAAGAAGTATTTTCATCATAATTATCTCCTACTTCAACTGGCAAATAATTAAGCACTGTTGCTCTTGAGGTTGCTTGAGTGCCTGATATTTCAATATAGTTGATAATATTAGAGCTTGCAATAATTGGATACAAAAAAATTGTTATTAAAGCGATTTGAATTATTTTTTTTTGCATTTTATTTAAAAACTTAGTAGCCTTAAAATATCATTATACATAGCAAGTGCTGTTAATAAAACAATAATAGAAAAACCTATTTTAGTTAGTGTTTGTTGCAATTTTTGGTTTACTTTAGAGCCTTTTACAATTTCAATTAAATACAAAAATAAATGGCCTCCGTCTAACATTGGAATTGGCAACAAATTAAGTAATCCTAGCCCAGTACTAACTAATGCTAAAAATGATAAAAATGAAATTATTCCTGTTTGTGCAGTTTGGCCTGCATAATTTGCAATACTAATTGGACCACTTATTTGATTTAAAGGTATTTTGCCTAATATCATTTCTTTAATAATTTTTAAATTAAGAACAGCTAATTGATAAACCCTAGAATTAGCCATAAAAAATGAATCAATTAAATCTTTTTTAATTAGTACTTTCCAATCATCTAAATAATTATCAGGCACCATTACGCTTACACCAGCTTTAATTGAATTATTTTGATTTCTTGGAATTAAAACTAAATCTAATATTGAATTATCTCGCATAACTGTTAATAGTATTTCTTTATTAGCATTACTTTGAATAATTTTAACAAATTCATGCCAAGAGTTAATATTTTGGTTATTTGCTTTTAATATTGTATCTTTTGATTTTAATCCTGCTAACATCGCTGGAGAATCAGGAAATACCTCATCAATAATTGCTTCAATCTTAGGTAGCGCAAATTTAAAGCCAAGATATTCATCAATTCCTTGTTCTAAGGCTTTAAAAAAATCTTCAGATGGAATTAATGTTATATTTTTTAATTCTAAATTTTTAGAGATAGTTTTTAATTGAAGTTGATTTTTATCTAATTCTTGAATAAATTTTATTGAAAATTCGCTAATAGTAGGAGTTTTTTGATTATTTACGCTTAATATTTGATCTCCAGTTTCTAATCCAGATTTATTGGCAATACTATTAGTTTCAACAGAACCAACAATTGGCTTTATTCCATAAACACCAACACTAAATATAATCGTATAAAGAATAACTGCGAGAATAAAATTAAAAAGTGGTCCAGCTATAACTACAGCAATACGCTTATAAACATTTTGTCTATTAAAGGCTCTATGTTTTTCTTCTTCATTAACTTTTCCCTCAGCTTCATCTAGCATTTTTACAAATCCACCAAGAGGTAAGGCGCATATAGTATAAGTGGTTTCGCCAATTTTCCAAGATTTTAAAATCTTACCAAAGCCGATAGAAAATCTAAGTACTTTAATGTTTAATTTTTTTGCGACCCAAAAATGACCAAATTCATGTATTGTTACTAGAATACCAATAACTAAAATAAAACTAATAACAGCAATTAAAAAATCCATTTTTTAATTTAAATTAATAAAATTTTGATATTTTATACCTAATTATTAATTAGTTTTGTTTATTGCTTTAGGATTTATTTTTTCTGTGTCTTTTCAAGATATTCTTGCCATAATTTTTTTTGATTATTTGCTAGTTCATAAAGATAAGACCAAGAATAAATGCCGCTATTATGATTATCATCAAAATACAAAGTAATAGCATAGTTACCAACAGGTTTAATATCTTTAATTTTTACATTTTGTTTATTAAGCTGTAAGATTTCTTGTCCAATTGAATGCCCTCTAACTTCTGCAGAAGGGGAGTGCACTCTAAGATATTCAGAACTAAGATTGTATTTAACATCATCAAAGATAACTGTTAATAAGTTTTTTTCTTTATTTAATTTGATTTCTGTTGGTATTTGCATAGTCTTTAGAAATTTAATTTTATCAACAAATGTCTATTTTAATAGTTTTATGATTTTTATATTTGTATAATGCATTTATGTTAGTTAATTTCACAAAAATGCAGGGTTTAGGCAATGATTTTATGGTTGTCGATAATACCAAAAATAAAATCAGCTTTAATTCTGAGCAAATATCAGCTTTAGCTAATAGAAATTTTGGCGTTGGTTTTGATCAGCTGTTATTAGTTGAAAAAAGTACAACTAAAAAAGTAGATTTTCGCTATGTTATTTATAATGCAGACGGCTCTGAAGCTAATCAATGTGGTAATGGCGCTCGTTGCTTTATGCTTTTTTTAATAACAAAAGGATTAACCAACAAAAAACAAATAAAAATTGAAACTAAAAATAGTTTGATTGAAATATTTGTAAATGATGATAAAACTATAAAAGTTGATATGGGAAAACCTAGCTTTAATCCTTTAGACATTCCATTAAATTTAGAAAAAGCTAAAACTTATAAAATAGCAGGTTATGAAGTAGGAGCTCTTTCAATGGGCAATCCTCATTGTGTTATGTTAGTTGATAACTTAGATGAAATAAATATAAAAACTATAGCACTTAAAATTCAAAAAAGTAAATTACTGCCAAAGCAAGCAAATATTAATTTTATGCAAATTTTAGATCCTAAAAATATAAAAATGAGAACTTTTGAAATAGGTGCTGGAGAAACTTTAGCTTGTGGTTCAGGGGCTTGTGCTGCTGTTGTATATGGTATCCAAAATGATATTCTTGACTCTAAAGTTAATGTCGGGTTAAAAGGAGGGGATGCTTTAGTTGAATATACTAAAAATAAAAATGTGTTTTTATCTGGTCCTGCTAAGTCTGTTTTTTCTGGACAAGTACAAATTTAGCAAGTAACCGAAAATATTTTTTTATCTTCAAACCTAATAGCGCTTAGGCATTTTCCCCAAACACAGCCTGTGTCCATAGGATAAATATGTTCAATATCTACATTTGTAAGTGTTGACCAGTGTCCAAAAAAAATATCTGTATTAGCAAGAATTCTATTTTTATGTAAAAACCAAGCTTTATAACCTTTAGGCGGTTCGTCATAATTAAGCTTGTGTTGAAATTCCAAATCACCATTAGCTTTGCAAAAACGCATTCTAGTAAGACAATTAATTGTATATCTGCACTTTTCTAATTCATTAAGCTCATTTGAAAAACAACTTGGATTGTTATCATACATTTTCAGTATAAATTCTCCTACATTTTCTTTCATTAAATTTTTATGTACAGCAAAGGATTGTTTTAATGTTATATCTTTATTCCAATTAGGAGCTATTCCAGCATGCACTAAAAGAGAATTTTTGTATTCAATTACTAATGGTTTTTGTAACAAAAAATCTATTAAACTATAATTCTTAGAATTTACGATATCATAAAAAGTATCTTTATTACTGTGTTTTTTATTAGTGATACAACATGCTAATAAATGAAAATCATGATTGCCTAAAACCATTTTTGCATTATCTTTTAAATCTTTAATAAAAGATAAAGTTTCTAATGATTTATTGCCACGATTAACTACATCTCCTAAAAAAAATAACCTATCTTTATCAATTGAAAATTTAATTTTTTTTAATAGTTTTTGTAATGAATCAAAACAACCTTGAACATCTCCTATTATATAACTTGACATTTAATGTAGAGTATATGGTTCACTAAGAATAAATTCAGGTATTTGCGCCTCAAAATATTCTCCAGCACTATTTACCATGCTATAACTACCATACATTGATCCTGTTAATGTTTTAATAATAGCTCCTGATGAATATTTAAATGCCTTACCCGGCTCAATATAAGGTTGTTTGCCAATAACTCCTTCACCAACAACTTCTTCAATATTTCCTGTTTCATCTTTAATATACCAATGACGAGTTAATAATGTAGCTCCTACTTCACCATCATTTTTAATATTAATTGTGTATGTATAAGTATATTGATTATTAGCAGCATTTGATTGATGTTCTAGGTAATTAACTTGAACTGTTATTGTTATTTTGTTTTTCATAATCATTACTTAGTTTAATAAAATCATTTACACTTAAAGATTCAGCTCTAAGTGATAAGTCAATAGAGGTTTGCTCTTGAGTTATCATTGATTTTAAACAATTTTTTAGAGTTTTTCTGCGTTTAGAAAATGCTATTTTAATTAATTTTTTAAACACAGTGATGTTTTTAACTATTTTTTTTTGTAAAGGTTTGAAATAAACAATAGCAGAATCTACTTTTGGTATTGGTCTAAATGCTGTAGGGGGTATGATAAAAATTAATTCTACTTCAAAAAAAGCCTGCATCATCACACTTAAAATTCCATAACTTTTATTATTTTTATTAGCAGTAATGCGTTCAGCTACTTCTTTTTGGAGCATTAGTGTCATGTCTTTTATTTTATTTCTATTTTCTAGTAAAAAAAATAGAATTTGTGATGATATATTATATGGTAGATTGCCTACTATTCTAAGATTAGATGGCATTATATTTAAGTTAAATTTCAGTATATCAAAGTGGTAAATAATTAAATTATCTTTCTTTAATGATTTTAATAAAGCAACCAAATTATCATCAACTTCAATTACATATAATTTATTTACTTTTTCTAATAAAGGAAGAGTAATAGCTCCTTTTCCCGGACCTATTTCTAATATATTATCTGTTTTTTTTAAAGCTATACTAAGTATTATTTTGTCAATTATTCTAGCATCTATTAGAAAGTTTTGACCTAAGCTTTTATTTGCTTTGTGCATTTTTTATTAGCATTTTTGTATAATTTAATGCTGTTTTAAAACTACCTAAACTTATATTACCAGTACCTGCCAAATCAAGAGCTGTCCCATGATCAACAGAAGTACGAATAAACGGTAATCCTAAAGTAACATTTACTGTTTTTTTAAAACCTATAGATTTAATAACAGGCAACCCTTGATCATGGTACATAGCAAGGATAACATCATGTTTTTTTAAAGAATCTGGAGTAAATGCAGTATCTGCTGGAACTGCGCCACTTATATTGTAACCATTTTTTTTAAGTTTGTTTATTAATGGATTAATAATTTCAATTTCTTCTTTGCCTAAATAACCACCTTCACCAGCGTGAGGATTAAGCCCACAAACTAGAATATGAGGTTTTTTAATTCCAATTAAAGGTAATGAATTATGAATAATTTCAATAGTTCTAGTTAGTGATTTTGTTTTAATATTTTTACTCACTTTAGATAGTGGCAAGTGAGTAGTTGCAAGAGCTACATTTAAGCCTTTAGTTGCTAACATCATTACAGTTTTATCAACATTAGTTAGATTAGCTAAATATTCAGTATGACCAATAAAATTAATTCCAGATTGATTAATAACTCCTTTGTGTACTGGTCCTGTAATTAAAGCTTTACAGGTTTTATTTAAACAGTTTTTTGTAGCAACATCTAAACTATTTAGTACAAATTTAGCATTATTTAAATTAATTATTCCAGCTTTAGATTTAGCATTAAGTTTAATTGGAAAAACAGATATTTCGCCTTTTAATTTAGCATTTCCTTCTTTAATTTTAATTGCTAGTTTTAGTCTTTTTGCGCGCTTTAATAATAAATCTGGATCGGTAAAAACTAATAAATTTTTATTAATTTTTTGTTGAGCATAAATAACAGCTATATCAGGTCCAATTCCAGCAGGTTCACCTGGTGTAAACGCGACTAACATTTTATATATGGGTACATAAAATTATCAATATTATTATTTATTTTAGGTTAAAATTATTTTTTATTTTAATCAATTAAAAAGTTATGTTTAATAAATCTATACAAGAAGTTGATCCTGATATTTATGCCTTAATAAAAGCTGAAGAATTAAGACAAGAAGAGCACATTGAATTAATTGCTAGTGAGAATTATACATCAATGGCAGTTATGCAAGCACAAGGCTCAAGTCTTACTAATAAATATGCAGAAGGATATCCTAAAAAAAGATATTATGGAGGATGTGAGCATGTTGATGGAGTAGAGCAACTAGCAATTGATCGTGCTAAAAAAATATTTAATGCTGACTATGCTAATGTTCAACCTCATTCTGGCTCTCAAGCTAATGCTGCAGTTTATCAAGCATTACTTAAACCAGGAGATACAATTTTAGGCATGAGTCTTAATCATGGTGGTCATTTAACTCATGGAGCTGCACCATCTTTTTCTGGAATAAATTTTAATGCAATACAGTACGGATTAGATCAAAATGGAATAATTGATTATAATCAAGTCAAAGAGTTAGCAAATAAACATAAGCCTAAAATGATTATTGCTGGTTTTTCGGCATATTCAAGAATTGTTGATTGGGAAAAATTTAGAGATATAGCTGATTCTATAGGCGCTTATCTTATGGTAGATATGGCACATGTAGCTGGATTAGTTGCAGTTGATGAATATCCATCTCCAGTAGCTATTGCTGATGTTACTACTACTACTACTCACAAGACATTGCGCGGTGCAAGAGGGGGCTTAATTTTAGCTCGTGCAAATAAAGAAATTGAAAAAAAACTTAATTCTTCAGTCTTTCCTGGAATTCAAGGAGGACCATTACAACATATTATCGCTGCTAAAGCAGTATGTTTTAAAGAAGTTATGAGTAATGAATATAAAAAATATCAACAACAAGTCAAGATAAACGCTAAAGTTATGGCTTCGGTTTTCATAGAGCGTGGTTATGAAGTTGTTTCTGGCGGTACTGATAATCATTTGCTTTTAGTTAGTTTTATTAAGCAAGGATTGAAAGGAAAAGATATTAATGATGCTTTAGGAAAAGCTAATATTACTGTTAATATGAATTCAGTACCTAAAGATCCACAACCGCCATTTATTACTAGCGGAATTCGTGTTGGTACTCCAGCAGTTACAACTCGTGGATTTGATGAAAATGATTGCAAACAACTTACTCATCTAATATGCGATATTTGTGATGATTTTACTAATCAAAACTTGATTAGTAAGGTTAAGGCAAAAGTTGGTGAAATCTGTATAAAACGCCCAGTTTATTAATATATAATTACTCCTTTTTTTACGCATTTATCTATTATGAGTTTATTAGAATCTAAGTATCAAGATTTATTATCTAAAGCTGACATCCAAATAAATGGAGATAGACCTTGGGATATAAAAGTACACGATAAAAAATTATGGAAAAGAGTTTTTTTAGATAGTCATCTTGGCTTGGGAGAATCCTACATGGAAGGGTTATACGATGTTGAAGATTTGGAAGAATTTTTTTACAGAATAACCTTTAATTTATTACTAGAAACTAAATCAGAAAAACATCATAAAGGCATTTATTCATTAGTAGTAGGATTAATATCTAGAATGTTTAATATGCAAACCATTAATAAATCTAAAGGTGCTGCGGTACAACATTATAATGCTGGTAATGATTTATATGAAAAAATGCTAGGTGATAGCATGGCATATACTTGCGGATATTGGAAAGATACTGATTCTTTAGATCAAGCTCAAATAAATAAATTTAATCTTATTGCCAAAAAATTAGGATTTAAACCCGGCATGAAAGTATTAGATATAGGCTGCGGTTTTGGTTCTGCTATGGCATTTTTTGCTAAAGAATATGGAATTGAAGTTACTGGAGTAACCTTATCAAAAGAACAAGCTAAATATGGTAATGATAACTATAAAGATTTACCTATTGAAATTAAATTGATGGATTATCGTTTAATTGATAAAAAAGAAAAATTTGATAGGATTTATTCAATAGGTGTATTTGAACATGTAGGTTATAAAAATTATAATAATTTTATGAAATTATGTAAAGATTTACTTATTGATGATGGTCTAATGCTTTTACATACTATATCTTCTAATGTTTCTATTAAAAACACTAATTCTTGGATTAGTAAATACGTTTATCCTAATGCTATGCTTTCCTCTATGACACAAATTGCAAAAAGCTCAGAAAAGTCATTTATATTAGAAGATGTACATAATTTTGGACATTATTATCATACTACCTTAATGGCATGGCATAAAAATTTTAATGATAATTGGCCACAATTATCACAAAATTATGATGATGTTTTTTATAGAATGTGGAATTATTATTTACTTATCTGTGCCGGATCTTTCAGAGCAAGATATATGCAATTATACCAAGTAGTTTTTTCTGCTAATGGAGTTAAGGGAGTTTATAATTCATATAGATAAATTTTTTGTATCAATATCATTATATTCCAACCAATTTTTAAATTCTAACTTAATTGTTTTTAGTATTTTTTCATTTATAGCTTCAAAGCGTAATACCAAACATGGCATAGTATTAGAT
>CAKMYR010000020.1 GCA_929200175.1 uncultured Gammaproteobacteria bacterium | reverse complement strand
GCCAAAATTTATTTAATATTTCAATTTCGGTTACAATTTTTCCATAATTAGATTTTGTTAGTAATATTTGAAATTCTCTCATTGTTTCCAAGGCTATATCTTTTTGCTCTTGAGTTGTACAATAAATTGCAGAACGATAATTATTTCCAATATCATTACCTTGCTTATTTAATTGGGTTGGGTCATGCATTTCCCAAAAATTTTTAATTAAATTAGTAGTGCTAATTTGATTTTCATCATAAGTAATTTTTATTGCTTCGGTATGATTTATATTATTAGGATTTGTAGAATGACGATTTTCTAAAATATCTTCATAAGATGGATTATCATAATTACCGCCAGCGTAACCAGAAACTACATTAGTTACTCCGTCAATTTTTCTAAAATATTTCTCTACTCCCCAAAAACAACCAGCGGCAAATACAATTTGTAACATAATTATTACTCCTTATTTTTTAATAGTTATAGAATTTTTCAGCATATATTGAAGTGCTTGATATAAATCTTCTACAGCAATTATTTTAAAGTCTTTTAAATCTTTTTTAGGTTTATTAGCATAAGGAATGATAGCTAGTTTAAAGCCGTGTTTTTTAGCTTCTTTTAAGCGTTCAAGTGCATTATAAACTGGCCTTATTTCTCCTGTTAACCCCACTTCTCCAAAAACAATCCAAGTTTTAGGAATTATTATATTTTTTATACTAGATACAATAGCGAATATTATTGATAAATCAGAAGCTGTTTCATTAACTTTAATTCCCCCTACTATATTTATAAAAACATCTTTATTGTAAGTAGCTATTCCTCCATGTTTATGTAATACTGCTAATTGCATTGTTAGCCGATTGTAATCTAAGCCTAAACATACGCGTTTAACATGTTCACTAGCATGGTCAACTAATGCTTGTATTTCAATAATAATAGGCCTTGTTGCTTCACGAATAACTGTTATCATTGAGCCAGAAGAAGGTTTATTTTGGTTTGATAAAAAAATTGCCGAAGGATTTGTGATTTGTTTAAGTCCATTTTCTTGCATAGCAAATATGCTAATTTCGTTGATTGTACCAAAACGATTTTTAACAGCTCTAATCACACGATAACGACCACTTGGATCTCCTTCAAAATAAAGTACCGTATCAACCATATGCTCAAGAATTCTAGGTCCAGCTAAAGCGCCATCTTTAGTTACATGTCCTATCATTAATAAAATACAATTAGTTTTTTTAGCAAATTGGGTAAATTGTGCTGCACAATCTCTAACTTGAGAAGTTGAGCCCGGAGCAGAATCAGATAAATCAGTTGCCATAGTCTGAATAGAATCAATTACCATAACTTTTGGTTTTATCTTTTTTGC
The DNA here is from genome assembly GCA_929200175.1 of uncultured Gammaproteobacteria bacterium. Taxonomy (GTDB): domain Bacteria; phylum Pseudomonadota; class Gammaproteobacteria; order PS1; family Pseudothioglobaceae; genus CAKMYR01. Next base: position 13,191 of record CAKMYR010000020.1, on the reverse strand, counting down.
TAGTTCAATAATTTTTTCTAAATAAGTTTCGCTTAATAATAAAATATCCGAATTAACACCTAAACGAATTGCTCTTTCAGTTATTTGTTCTATTGACTCTTCGCCACTAACATATAGGGTTTTATCTTTTCTATTAATAAAAGCAACAGTTTGTAATATAAGTGTTGATTTTCCAATACCTGGGCTACCTCCAATTAAAACTATAGAGCCTTTAACTAGCCCTCCGCCTAATGTTCTGTCTAATTCTTTAGAGCCAGTTGTAATTCTAGATTTATTTTTTGTTTTGACAGAAAATAAATTTTGTATTTTTGATGATTGTAAATCATCTAGGCTTGATATTTTTGATTTATTTTTTGGAACGGTAAGCTCTGTTAAAGAATTCCAAGATTTACAATTTGTACACTGCCCTACCCACTTTAAGTGTGAAGCATTACACTTATTACAAATAAATTCAAGTTTAGTTTTTATCATAAAAATATTACATTATTAATGCTGCCAAACCTAAAAAGCATACGAATCCTATAATATCAGTGATAGTAGTTAGAATAACTCCTCCTGCTAATGCTGGATCAATTTTAAGTTTTTTTAAGATTAGTGGTAAAAACGCGCCATAAAAAGCAGCAACAATTAAATTTGCGATAATAGCTAAGGCAATTATTATGCTAAGTATAATATTTTCAAACCAGATATAAGTTAGTATAGCTATAACTACAGACCAAGCTAAGCCATTTAAAACTCCAATTGCTACTTCTTTGCTAATTAATATTTTAAGATTAGAAATATTTATTCTGCCAGTTGCAATGCCTCTTGTTGTTAAAATTAAAGTTTGAGTTCCAGCAATACCTCCCATTGATGCTACAACAGGCATTAAAATTGCTAAAGCAATAACTTTTTCAAGAGTTTGTTCAAATAAACTAATAAAAAATATTGCAATAAAAACTGTAATAAGATTAATTCCAAGCCAAATACTGCGTCTTTTAGTGCTTTGAATAATTGGCGCAAACACATCTTCTTCTTGATCTAATCCAGCCATTGACATCATCGACTTTTCAGCTTCTATTCTAATAAGATCAACAACATCATCAATTGTAATTCTGCCTATAAGATAATTATTTTCATCAATTACTGGTGCAGAAATTAGGTTTCTTTTTTCAAACAAACTAACTACTTCATTAGCATTTATATCAGCTTGAATTGGCTTTAAACTATTATTAGTTAACGAAGATATTTCTTGCTCTTCTTCATTAGTTAATAGAGTTGATATATGGATATAGCCTAAATATTTATAATTTCTATCTACTACAAATATTTTATCTGTGTCGTTCGGCATTTTCTTTAATAGGCGCAAATAACGAATAACTACCTGTACAGAAACATTGGCACGAACAGTTATAATATCAATATTCATCAAGCCACCAGCAGAATTTACTGGATAAGACAAAACTTTTTTTAAATGTTTTTTATGCTTATTATCTAATGTCAATAATAAATTATGTAAAGCTGATTCTGGCAATTCAGGAACTATATCAGCTAAATCATCTGTATCTAAAACCTCTGTAGCTTTCACTATAGATTCTGTATCCATTTTATTTAAAAAATTAGATCTTACTTCTTCGTTTAATTCTTTAAGAATATATCCTTGTCTTGAATGATCTATATTTTTCCAAATTTCAAATCTATTACTAGGAATACTTTCTAATAATTGAGCAACCTCTGCTGCATGCAAAGTAGCAAGTTGATTAGCTGCTTCTTCATATAAAGAATTTTCTATAGAGATTAATAGTCTTTTAAGGCGTTTCTCAAAAGAGTCATTTTTGGTTTTTGACATTATTTATTAAACAAGTTTTGACATTATTTGGATTATTTATTATGTTTTCTATGGCTTTTTAATTTTTCTTTATGTTTTCTTACTTGAGAATCTAACTTATCAGTCATTTTGTCAATTGATGCATACATATTATCACTTTTTGCTTTGGCAAATAAATCTGTTCCTTTTAAATGAATAGTAGCCTCAGCACTTTGAGTGTTTTTCTCCACTTCTAAAATCATATTAATACTAATTAAATGATCAAAATGATTTTTAATTTTAGATAATTTATTAATAGAATATTGTTTTATTGCTTCAGTAACTTCAATATGATGTCCAGAAATATTTAGTTGCATCAAGGTCTCCTTTTTTAAGTAAAAAAATACATATAATTATGTAAATTTTAGTACAATTTTTGGACGAATTTATAATAAAAAATATTTTTTTATAAATTACCTTAATTATTTTTATAGATTTTATGATAATACTTGATTTAAAATAATTATTTTATTAAACCATATTTTCTTAAATTATGTCCTATTTAATGTCAAATTACGCGCCACTTGAAGTTAGTTTTATCAAGGGAAATGGTTGTTATTTGATAGATGATAAAAAAAATAAATATCTTGATGCCCTTTCTGGAGTTGCTGTCGTTAATTTAGGGCATTGTCAGCAAGATATTGTTAAGGCTATTCAAGATCAAGCTGCAAAATTAATACACACTAGCAATTGGTATCAAATTAAACATCAGCAAAACTTAGCAGAAAAATTATGCAAACTTACAGATATGGACAGAGCTTTTTTTGCTAATTCTGGGGCTGAGGCTAATGAGGCTGCAATTAAAATATCACGCATATATGCAAATAAAAAAAATATTAAAAATCCAATAATATTAACTGCAAAAAAAAGTTTTCATGGTAGAACTATGGCGACTCTTTCAGCTACTGGTAATGACAATGTAAAAAAAGGATTTGCCCCTTTATTAGAAGAGTTTATTCATGTAGATTTTAATGATATTAACGCTATTAAAAAACATATTAATAATGAAAATATAGTAGCTGTGATGTTAGAGCCAATTCAAGGAGAAAGCGGAGTTATCATTCCAGATGATAATTATCTTAATTTAGTTAGAAAAATTTGTGATAATAATAAATGGTTACTTATTCTTGATGAAGTGCAAACCGGCATTGCTCGTACTGGCAAACTTTTTGCTTATTTTTATAATAATATTACTCCTGATTTATTAACAATAGGTAAAGCTTTAGGAAATGGAGTTCCTATTTCTGCTTGTTTAGCTAAAGGCAATGCAGCAAAATTATTTACCCCAGGAAGCCATGGTTCTACTTTTGGTGGCAATCCTCTTGTTTGTAGCACAGCATCTAAAGTATTAGATATTATAAAAAGAGATAATATTGCGAATAATGCTGTAAAAATGGGGGATTATATAGCTTGTAATTTAAAGAACAAACTTGTATCTTCAGAAAAAATAGTAGAAATTCGCCATAAAGGTTTAATGTTAGCTATTGAATTAAATCAAGATTGCTCTAGCCTTTTACAACAAGCATTGGATAATAAACTATTAATTAACATTACTGGCAAATCAATAAGACTACTTCCTCCTCTTATAATTAATCAAAAACAAGCTGATATACTGATAGCTAAATTAGTAAAAATAATAAACGAATTATGAAACATTTTATCAATTTTGATGATTTTTCAATTGAATCTTTAAATACAATAATTAATAAGGCGATTGAATTAAAAAAACAGCATAAAGATGGTGTAATAAATGATATTTTGAAAAATAAAACTATCACAATGGTATTTGATAAACAATCTACTCGTACCCGTATTTCTTTTGAAGCAGGCTTAGCTCAACTTGGTGGCCATGCTTTATTTTTATTAAGTGAAAATATTCAACTAGGTCGTGGAGAAAGCATAAAAGATAGCGCTATTGTTATTAGCTCGATGGTAGATTGTGTAGTAATGCGTTTATCTAGCCATCAAGATATAAATAATTTTGCTTATAATTCTACTGTGCCTATAATCAATGCTTTGTCTGATGATTCTCATCCTTGCCAATTATTAGCAGATATGATGACCTATAAAGAGCATTGCGGATCAATTAAAAATAAAACAGTAGCTTGGGTTGGCGATGGCAATAATATGTGTAATACTTATATGCAGGCTGCCAAAATATTCGATTTTAAGCTCAATATAGCTACACCTTATATCTGTAGACCTAAAGATAAATTTATTGCAAAATACGCAAAATATATTGATATTAAAGAAAATGCTATTGAGGCTTGTAAAGATGCTGACTTAGTTGTTACTGATACTTGGTTTAGTATGGGACAAGAGCATGCAAAAAATAAAATACATTTTAAAAACTTTACAGTAGATTCTAATTTGATGCTACATGCTAAAAGTAATGCAGTTTTTATGCATTGTTTGCCAGCACATAGAGGCAATGAAGTTACAGACGAAGTAATTGACGGCAAACAAAGTTTAGTGTGGGATGAGGCTGAAAATAGACTGCATTCACAAAAAGCTTTACTGTTATTTTTAATGAATAAACTTTAAATAATTTTTTATTATTTAATTTAAAAATCAACACACCTCTACTCTACTCTTATTTATAGCTTAAATTAAGCTAATACCCCATAATTATTTTTTTCTTAATCATTAATAATTTATAAAAATTAAATTATAAATCAATAACTTACGATGTTAATTATGTTATTTTTAACTACATAGTATTTTTTAACTATATTAAGTAGTTATTACTAGTGGTAAAAAATAACTATAATATACAAAATATGATTAAAAAAACCAAAGATTATTTAAAGGAAATCCGCGATAAGACAGGCTTTTCAGACTATAAAATAGCCAAAGAATTTAATATAAATCAATCTAATTTAAGTAAATATAGCTCTGGCAAAGCTGCATTTTCTGAAATACATGCTTGGTTGTTTGCTGATGTTTTAGAAATTAATCCAGCTGAAGTAGTTGCTAATACTAAATTAGAGCAAGCACAATTAAAAGGCAGTAAAGACAAGGCAGAATTTTGGCTAAATCAGCTAAAAAAAATTTCTGAAACCTCAAAACCTTTAAAAATAGAAATCGCCCAAATTAACCCTGTTGTTGGCGATTTAAATAATAATGCGAAAAAAATTATAGATTTTTCTTTAGAATCTTATAAAAATAAAGCTAATCTAGTAATATTTCCTGAATTAGCATTAGTTGGATATCCTCCAGAAGATTTATTGTTGCGTGATGATTTTATAATCCAAACTAAAGATAAAATTGAATACATAAAATCACAAATTCCATCGTCTATTAGTATTGTATTTGGCGCGCCTACTAAAGTTGACGGTAATTTATATAATAGTGCATGTTTAATTCAAAAATCTAGAATTCGTTTTTATCATAAACAAGTATTACCTAATTATGGAGTATTTGATGAAAAGCGTTATTTTGTAGCAGGTAATAAATCTTTTATTTTTGAATGCCAACAAAAAAAAATAGGCTTATTAATATGTGAAGATGCTTGGGAAAAAAAACCAGTTGAAGAGCTAGTTAATTTAGGTGCTCAAACTTTAATAAGCATAAACGCATCACCATTTCAAATTGGCAAACATGATAATCGTATTAATATCATTAAAAAAAGAGTTATAGATAATAATGTTGATTTTATTTATGTAAATATGATTGGAGGGCAAGACGACCTAGTTTTTGATGGAGGTTCTTTTGTAATTGATTCTCAAGCAAAAATAACTAATCAATTCCCTTTTTTTAAAGAGGTATCTCATAGTATATATAAGCCAATATATCAAAACAATAACCAAAACATTGAAAAAGATATTTATGATGCTTTGGTATTATCAACCAAAGATTATGTTATGAAAAATAATATATTTGATGGCGCTATTATTGGCTTATCTGGAGGGATTGATTCTGCACTAACTTTAGCTATAACTGCAGATGCATTAGGTAATGATAATGTTCAAGCTGTTATGATGCCACATATATATACTTCAAGTATTAGCATAATTGATGCTAAAGAGCAGACTAAAAATATGAATATAAAATATCATCAAATTAATATTAGTGATATAGTAAAAAGTTTTAATCAAGAATTAAAAGAGTTATTTAAAGGAACTAAAGAAGATATAACAGAAGAAAATTTACAAGCTCGTATTCGTGGCAATATATTAATGTCGTTGGCGAACAAATTTAATAAAATTGTTATTACAACAAGTAACAAATCTGAAATGGCAGTAGGATATGCTACTTTATATGGTGATATGTCTGGTGGATTTGCGCCATTAAAAGATGTAAATAAAACTTTAGTATATAAATTAGCTAATTATAGAAATTCAATATCTTATGTAATTCCTAATAGAGTAATTGAAAGAGAGCCTTCAGCAGAGTTAGCAAAAGATCAATTAGATAAAGATTCACTGCCGAATTATGAACAATTAGATTCTATATTAGAATTATTAATTGAAAAAAAATTAGCAGTTAAGCAAATAATTGATAAGGGTTTTGATGCCGATATTGTGAAAAAAATTAGTAGAATGGTTTTTAGTAATGAGCATAAAAGATATCAAAGCACAGTTGGACCTAAAATAACTAAAAATTCATTTGGCAAAGAAAGGCGCTACCCTATTACTTCAAAATTTTATCCATGATATAAATCAGTTTAATTTAAAATGAGTTTTAATATTTAAATACTTTTTTTAAATTATGAGTAATTATGATGCTTCTTCAATAGAAGTTTTAACTGGCCTTGATCCTGTTCGCAAAAGACCAGGAATGTATACTAATACTGAATATCCTAATCATTTAGCGCAAGAAGTAATTGACAATAGTGTTGATGAAGCAATTGCAGGTTATGCTTTTAAAATAAATGTTATTGTTTTTGAAGATGGCTCTTTATTAGTAGAAGATAATGGACGCGGCATGCCTGTCGATATTCATCCCAAAGAAAAAGTACCAGGAGTAGAAGTTATTTTAACTAAATTACATTCTGGTGGAAAATTTACCAATGATTCTTATCAATTTTCTGGCGGCTTGCATGGAGTTGGTATTTCGGTAGTAAATGCACTTTCTAGCTATGTTGAAATTTGGATTAAAAGAGATGGGAAAAAATATTATATGTCTTTTGCTAATGGAGTTAAAAAAAATGAATTAGAAGAAATTGACAAAATAGGCAAAAAAAATACAGGAACAACTATTAAATTTAAACCAAATGCTAGTTTTTTTGATACAGCTAAATTTTCTATTAAAAAGTTAAAACATAATTTACGCTCCAAAGCTACTTTATGTCCAAAGCTAGAAATAAACTTTGAAAACCAAATTGATAATACTAAAGAAAAATGGATATATGAAGAAGGTTTAAAAGATTATTTATCAAGCGCTCTTGAAGAATTTGATTGTCTGCCAGAAATACCTTTTGTTACTAATTTTAAATCTGAACAACAACAGCTTGATTGCTCATTATCATGGACTAAATATGCTAATAATGTAATAGCTGAAAGTTATGTAAATTTAATTGCAACTACTGATGGTGGCACTCATGTAAATGGTTTGCGTTCTGGACTAACTGAAGCCTTAAAAGAATTTTGTGAATTTAGAAAACTTATCCCAAAAAACATAAAATTAACTCCAGATGATGTTTGGCAGAAAATCTCTTATGTGTTATCTATTAAGATTTTAGATCCGCAATTTTCTGGGCAAACTAAAGAAAAATTAACTTCTAGAGAATGCGCTAGTTTTGTTACTAATATAATTAAAGATTCTTTTAGTTTATGGCTAAATCAACATACTGATACCGCAGAAAAAATAGCAGAATTAGCTATTTTTAATGCACAAAATAGATTAAAAAACAGCAAAAAAGTTACTCGTAAAAAAATAATTAAAGGCCCTTCTTTACCCGGTAAATTATATGATTGTACTAATAATGACATTATGCAAACTGAAATTTTTTTAATAGAAGGTGATTCTGCAGGGGGAACTGTTAAACAAGCTAGAGATAAAGATTATCAGGCTGTTTTGCCACTTAAAGGTAAAATTTTAAATACTTGGGGAGTTAATTCTGATCAATTATTAGCTAATAATGAAATAAATGATATTAGTGTTGCTATTGGAGTAGAGCCTAATAGTCAGGATTTAAGTGGATTGCGTTATGGAAAAATATGTATTTTAGCTGATGCTGATGCTGATGGCGCTCACATAGCTACTCTTATTTGTACTTTGTTTGTTAAACATTTTCCGCAATTAGTTGAAAATAAACACATTTTTGTTGCAATGACGCCGCTTTATAGAGTAGATGTTGGCAAAGAAACCCATTATGCACTTGATGAAAATGAAAAACAAATTATTATTAATAAAGCTTTGAAAAAAAATAAAAATTTAAAAGTTCAAATTCAACGCTTTAAAGGTTTAGGAGAAATGAATCCTTCACAACTAAGACAAACTACGATATTTCCTGATACTAGAAAATTAATTCAATTAACCTTAGATGATTCTTTTAAAGCTACTCAGAAAATGGATATGCTTTTTAATAAAAAACGCGCTTTTGATAGAAAAAAATGGCTAGAAGAAAAAGGTGATTTAGCTAATGTCTAAAGCTAAAGCTGTTATATTATTATCAGGCGGTTTAGACTCCACTACTACATTAGCTATTGCAAAATCGATGGGATTTGATTGTTACGCATTAAGTTTTGATTACGGACAAAAACAAAAATCAGAATTAATAGCAGCAAAAAAAATTGCAAATAATTTTAAGGTTAGCCAACATTACATAATGAAAATTCCATTAGCTGATTTTGCTAATTCTGCATTAACAGACAAAAACATAGACATTCCTAATTTTAAAAAAACCAATGAAATTCCTGTAACTTATGTGCCAGCAAGAAATACTATATTTTTATCTTTTGCTATTGCTTGGGCTGAAGTCATTAAATCTCAAGATATTTTTATTGGAGTAAATAGTATAGATTATTCATCTTATCCAGATTGCAGAAAGGAATATATCAAGGCATTTAATAATATGGCTAATTTAGCTACTAAAGAAGCAATAAATGGCGCCAAAATATCAATTATTACTCCTCTTATTGATTTAAATAAGGTGCAGATTATTAAAAAAGGAATATCTTTAGGGGTTGATTATTCGTTGACTATAAGTTGTTATCAAGCAGATGAAAATGGCAAAGCTTGCGGGATATGTGATGCTTGTGGATATAGAAAAATAGGGTTTAAATCAGCAAAAATAAAAGATCCAACTAGATATAAATAAATATTTTTTATAATTTCTCTTGTTTTATATTTATTTATAGATAAAATTATACTTTTAATTATTAGGAAGATGCAGATATGAGCATTGAACAAAGAGTAAAGAAAGTTGTAGCAGAGCAATTAGATAGAAGTGAAGATATTGATAATAACGCTTCTTTTATTGATGATTTAGGTGCTGATTCTTTAGACACTGTTGAATTAGTTATGTCTCTTGAAGAGGAATTTAATTGTGAAATTCCAGATGAGCAAGCAGAGAAAATAACTACAGTTCAACACGCAATTGATTATATCAACGATAATCTGTAATTTTCTTTTAAGATTTTAAAGGGCGCTATACTAAAATTTAGCGCCCTTTTAATATACTTAGCTAGATATATGAGTAAAAGACGGGTTGTAATAACTGGAATGGGAATGGTTTCTCCTGTTGGGTTAGATGTAGCTCAATCTTGGGACAGTATATTAAAAGGCAAGTCTGGCATAAATAAATTAACACAAATAGATACTGATGGCCAATCTGTAAAATTTGGTGGTTCAGTAAAAAATTTTGATGTTACAAAATACCTTAGTGTAAAAGATGCAAGAAAAATGGATATCTTTATTCATTATGGAATGGCTGCTAGCATTCAAGCTATTGAAGATAGTAAAATAGAAGTAACTACAGAAAATGCAGAAAATATTGGAGTAGCAATAGGCTCTGGTATTGGTGGACTAAATAATATTGAAAAAAACTCAGATATTTTTAGGAAAAAAGGAGCTAGATATATTTCTCCATTTTTTGTGCCTTCATCAATTATTAATATGGTGGCAGGAAATATTTCTATCAAATATGGATTTAAGGGCCCTAATTTTTCGATTGTAACTGCATGTGCATCTGGTACTCATAATATTGGAGATGCAGCTCGTATCATTGAATATGGAGATGCCGATGTTATGATAGCTGGTGGTGCTGAAATGCCTACTACTGATTGTTGCGTAGCTGGTTTTTCCTCAGCGCGTGCATTATCAACTCGTAACGAAGATCCAGAAGCAGCATCACGCCCTTGGGATAAAGATCGTGATGGCTTTGTGCTTAGTGATGGCGCTGGTATTTTAGTATTAGAAGAGTACGAACATGCAAAAAAACGTGGCGCTAAAATATATGCAGAGATTTTAGGTTATGGCTTAAATAGTGATGCTTACCATATGACGCTACCAACAAAAGGTGGGCAAGGCTCAGCTAAATGTATGCAAAATGCACTTAGAAATTCAAAATTAAATCCTGATAAGATTGATTATATTAATGCTCATGGAACTTCAACTTTAGCTGGAGACCAAGCAGAAACAGATGCAGTTAAATTAGCATTTTCTAACCATGCTTATAATCTTGTTATGAGCTCAACTAAGTCTATGACTGGACATTTATTAGGTGCTGCTGGAGGCATCGAGGCTATTTTTACTGCATTAGCTATTAAAGATCAAGTTGCACCACCTACTATTAATTTAATCAATCAAGATCCAAACTGTGATTTAGATTATTGTGCTAACACTGCTAGAGATATGAAAATAGACTATGCTATTTCTAATTCATTTGGTTTTGGTGGCACTAATGCAACAATTGTCTTAGGAAAAATTTAGATTATTTTTCCTCTTCTTCTTCTTCTTGAGTTGAATCTTTAGCGTAAGAAAAAATCTTAGAAAATCCATTAAAAATACTACCAACTATTGTTGTTTTATTAATTGATAAAATCCATTCATCTTCTGTTGAATGAAATTTAGCACCTCCTCCTATAACAACTAATACGATTAATAATACAAAAATTAATATATACTTAATCACAATGAAATAATTTTAAAATTTATTAAAGAATCTAATTCTACACTACAAGAACAAAAAATAAGTTTATTTTTTTAGCAAAAAATATATTCTTATCGCTGAAAAAATAAGAATAATTACTCCATAAATATGTGGCTGTAATTGCATATCAGATTTAGCTTGTAGAAAAAAATGAAGCCAAGCTAAAGGCACTATAATATATATTAGTCTATGTAGTCTTTTCCAGTTTTTCTTTAATCTTTTAATCCAATTATTAGTAGAAGTAATAGCTAGCAATAAAGATGCAATAAAAGCAATAAATCCAACTAATATATAAGTTCTTTTTTTTATGTCTTCAATAATCAATTCTAAATCAAAAGATTGATCAATTAACCAAATACTAAAATGTAATAACATATAAAAAAATGCAAATACCCCTATCATTCTTCTAAATTTAATTAATTTATAAAATTTTGTTATTCTAACAATTGGAGTAATAGCAAAAGCTAATATCAAAAATCTAATTGCCCATTGCCCTGTTGGATTAGTTATTTCTTCTACTGGATCAATTAAATCACCATTATATATTTGGAATAATAAGTATAAAAAAGGTGATAATAGTAATAAAAAAATTAATGACTTTGTCATTAAAAATTCTTAGCTAAATCAAGATTTTTATATAAATGTGCAACTTGGGCTTGATAGCCATTAAAAAGCTCAGTATCTCTTTTTTCTGGAGAAAAGAACCCTCCTCTGCCAATAATTCTTTCTCTTTTTTGGCTCCAACGCGGATGATCAACCTTTGGATTAACATTAGCATAAAAGCCATATTCATTTGGAGCTTGTTGTTGCCAAGAATTAATTGGTCTTGTTTCACTAAATTCTATTTTTACAATAGATTTAATACTTTTAAAGCCGTATTTCCAAGGTACAACCAATCTAATTGGAGCACCGTTTTGATTGGGTAATTCTTTACCATAGAGCCCAACCGCAAAAAAACTAAGTGGATTCATTGCCTCTTTAATAGTTAATCCTTCTACATATAGCCAATCTAATATTGGTCTTTTTTGTCCCGGCATTTGTTCTTTGTCTAGTAAAGTAGTGAATTTAACATATTTTGCTTTTGAATTAGGCTCAAACTTTTTTAAAACACTAGCGACACTAACCCCAAGCCAAGGAATCACCATAGACCAAGCCTCAACACAGCGTAGTCGGTAAATTCGCTCTTCTAATTGTTGATTTTTAATAATATCTTCTAATAAAAATGTACCAGTTTTTTTGCATTCTCCTGCAACTGTAACATTCCAAGGCTTAGTTTTGAAGTTTTTGGCATTTTTTTCTGGATCTCTTTTGCCAGTACCAAATTCATAAAAATTATTATATCCGGTAATTTCTTCATAAGAATGAGGCTCAAGCCCTTTTCCATAATTTTTGTTTTTTAAGTAGTTATTTATTGTAGTAGCATTAGTGATTTTGCTAAACATAACACCAGCTGTAATAGCTAAACCTCCACCAATAAACGCCCTTCTATTTAAGTAATGTTTATAGTCGGTAACTTCTGATTCTTTAATATTATTTTTTATCATTTTTAAAGTTTTCTAATTTTAATCTTTGAATAATACCTAAAAATACGACAAAATATTATTTTTTAAAAAATTAAATTTTTGTTATTAGATATTTTTATCATAAGCTAAAATCTAATTATGTTTGCTATTCCTAAAATTATTTCATTAGAAAACAAAGCGGTTAAAATATTGCCGTTAAGCATTAATCACACAGATGAATTATTTAATATATCTATAGATGATGGCGAAAATATTTTTTATCATATGTTTTTTGGTCCATTTATCAATAAAAACGAGGTAGAGCAACACATAACAAATTTTCTTAAAAAACCAAATACCAAAAACTTTGTAATATATAGTTTAAGAATGAAAAAAATAGTCGGCTGTGCTAGTATTTCTGATATTAATACAACTCACGGCAGTGCTGAATTAAGCAATATCTGGTATATGAAAACAGCACAAAAAACAGAAGTTAATACCAACACAATCTATTTATTACTATCTCATTTATTCGATAAATTAGGCTATAGAAGAGTTTTTTGGAAATGCGATGTACTAAACAATAAAAGCAAAAAAGCAGCCACCAGATTAGGATTTAAAGCCGAAGGTATCTTCAAAAAACATATGATTATAAAAGGCAGAAACCGAGACACCGCCTGGTTCGCCATCACTTTTGATAATTGGCAACAAGTAAAAACAAATTTAAAATCAAAATTGGTTTTTCA